>JAYTDA010000411.1:0-12807 GCA_043736155.1 Paracoccaceae bacterium
CCGTCGATTTTGCCGGGTTGAAGCTGAAGCTGGTGGCATCGATGGTGGCAATATCGGGGATTCACCTGCTGAAAATCTTCATGGATGTCAGCAAGTATCCGGAAGCCGAGATCAGATGGGCGGTGATCATCCATCTGGTGTTTGTCGCATCAGGTGTGTTGCTGGCGCTGATGGATTACCTGTCGGTTCTGACCAAGGGGTTGAAGGGCAAGCCGTAACCCGGCTGCCCCCCGCCCTACCGCCCGAAAAATCCCCGCCGGTACCCCAGCACCACACGATCGCCGGATAGCTCTGTCATCACCAGCGATGCCCCGTCGATCTGCACCGACCGCACCTGTTGCCAGCCGGTCGGGCGGGGCACCGCGCCGATCACATGGCGCACCCGGTGGCGCTGCCCCTCGGCCAGATGCAGCACGGTGGCAACACCGGTCTCCGACACCGGATTGGGCGCAGCCGCCGCAGCAAGGCTGGCCAGCCCGGCGGCACAGCCGTCTTCGATGCCCAGAACCCCGGTATGGCGGCCATTCCATGGCGCATGGCTGCGGCCCCCGTTGGAAAACCACAGCATCGTCACCGGCAACACTGCCGGGTCTTTCAGAAACAGCACCAGATCATCTTCGTCTTCGCGGATCACCACGGTCCAGCCCAGCTTTGACCCAGGCGCCTCGATCAGCGTCACGAAATCCTCGTGGCCGCGGGTCTGCGGATAGCGGGTCAGATCGACAGGGCCGTCGCGGCCCGGAAAGGCGGTCAGGTCAGTGCTGCTGGCGGGATAGGTCAGCCAGCCGCCGCCCGGTTCCGGCGGCTGTGCCGGGGTTTGCGCCAGCCGTTTCGGCGAATAGGACATCCAGCCCCGCCCCGCCATCCGCACCATCGGGTGATGCGCCAGCGTCAGCGGGCCATCGCCACCGGCAAGGTCGTGGGTCTGGTAGACCAGCGGGTCATGCGCCGCCAGTTCCACCACCTTGGTCAGCCGCGCCCCCTGTACTGGGCGCAGCAGCGACAGCCGGGCCAGACCGCCTTTGCCGGTCTGGGTAATCTCTTCGACTTCCCAGGGGCTGTTGGCGGGCCAGCCATGGATCGGCAGCGACGCCACGCCATGCATGGCAAACGGGGCACAAAGGAAATCACCGGCCAGCCGCCGTTCCACCAGCGGCAGCGCCGCATCGACCTGCACCGCCGGTTCATCCAGCCACGGGGCCTGATGCAGGGGGGCGATGCGGCGGCCATCGGTCTCGAACCACAGTGCCGTCAGCATTCCCAGCCGGGGATCGATGCGCAAACCGGCACCCGGTACCGACAGGGTCATTTCATCACTCATTCCCAGGCTCCGGCAGGGTTGCAGGCAGGGTTTCTGGCGGGGTTTCAGGCGGGGTTTCAGGCGGGGCATCTGCGACGGTTGCCCGAAATCCGGTGGCAACCACGAATTTTTCCGAACTGTCGGCGCGGCTGGACGGCGGCTTGACATGCACCACCTTGGCAAACCGCTGTTTCAGCAGGGTTTGCAGCGACGCCTCCGCGCCACCGGCCAACACCTTGGCGACAAAGGTGCCGCCGTCGCGCAGCACATCAAAGGCAAACAGCGCCGCAGCTTCGCACAGCGTCACGATCCGCAAATGATCGGTCTGGCGGTGGCCACTGGAGGCGGCGGCCATATCGCTGAGCACCACATCGGCCTGCCCACCCAGCCAGGCCTTGACCTCGGCATCGGCACCATCGTCGAGAAAATCCAGCACATGCAGATCGGCGCCCGCAATCGGTCCGACCTCTTGCAGGTCAACCCCCAGCACGGTGCCGGTCGCCTTGCCCTGTTTGATCCCCAGCGCGTTGACCCGCGCCACCGCGACCTGGCACCAGCCGCCGGGGGCACAGCCCAGATCAACCACCCGGGCCCCCGGCACCAGAAAGCGGAACTTGTCATCAAGTTCGAGGATCTTGTAGGCGGCGCGGCCCCGGTAGCCTTCCAGTTTGGCGCGCTGCACATAGGGGTCGTTCAACTGCCGTTCGAGCCACAGTGTTGAGGAAAGTTTGCGCCCCTTGGCGGTCTTGACCCGCACCCGCAGATCGCGCTGACCCCGGCCAGAGCTTTTGCCAGACGGGGTTTTGCCAGAAGGGGTCTTGCCAGTCGGGGTTTTGCCAGGTGGGGTTTTGCCAGGTGGAGTCTTGGCAGTGGTCATCAGAACGGTCCTTCCTGCAGCACGCCATCGGCGCTCATCTGTGCATATAGCAGGCCCTCGCGCAGTCCGCGATCCGCAACTGAGAGACGGTCTGTTGGCCAAATGCGCATCATTGCCTGCAGGATCGCGGCACCCGACATGATCAGGGTGTGGCGGTCGCGGCCGATCCGCGGGTCGGTCCGCCGCCCTTCGGGGCCCAGCGACAGGTATTCACGGATCACCAGATCGATCTGATCCGAGGTCATGTGCAGCCCGTCAACCTTGTTGCGGTCATAGCGTTTCAGCCCCAGAAACGACGCGGCAACCGTGGTGACGGTGCCCGATGTGCCAATGATCTGAAAACCTTCGCGCGGATGGGCGGCGTTATAGGGCGAAAAGCTCGCCAGATTCTCCTCGAAATACCAGCTCATCAGGGCGAAACGGGCGGCGTCATCCTCGACATCGATGAACTGGTCTTTCAGGGTTGCCACTCCCAGCGGCACCGATATCCAATCCACCACCCTGGCCGATGGAATTTCCGGGTTTGCAGGGGTGAACCCGGCGTGCAGCCGCATGATGGCACGCGGGCGATCCTCTTGCGGTACCCCCGACAGATCGACCCACACCAGTTCGGTTGACCCACCGCCGATATCGACCACCAGCAATTGTTCGGTCTTGGTCGAGACCAGCGGCGCACAGGATACCACCGCCAGCCGTGCCTCTTCCTCCGGTTCGATGATCTGCAATTGCAACCCGG
Source organism: Paracoccaceae bacterium (assembly GCA_043736155.1). Taxonomy (GTDB): domain Bacteria; phylum Pseudomonadota; class Alphaproteobacteria; order Rhodobacterales; family Rhodobacteraceae; genus JANNRR01. The sequence goes on from JAYTDA010000411.1 coordinate 2,914, forward strand.
TTTCGCGGTGGATCTGGCGGATGAAGTCATGGGCATTCTTGGCGCGGCGGCAGGCCTCGGTCGCCACCAGCCGCATTCGTTTGACCTGATGTTTGGTGATCTTTTTCTGACAGATCCGCAGTGCCTGAATCGTGCGTTCCATCGACACCCGCGACAGGCGGCCAGACGCCTCCAGCCCCAGCCCCAGCTGCACCGTCTTGGAAAAGCTGTCCACGACCTGAAACTGATTGCCCATCGGTTGGGCAATCAGCATCCGGCAGCTGTTCGTACCCAGATCCAGCGCCGCATACAGCGGGCTGGAACCGGGATCATCAGGCGCGGTCGGCTCGACCGGAAGCGGGAACGCGTCCGCACCTGCAGGACGCTCGGGCGTCATGTCCGCCCTCCAACTCAAGTTGGCGTCAGCGTAGACCTGTGGGGGGTGGTGTGCAAGCGGCGCTGTCGTTGCCGAACCCATCATTGCAGGCCCGCCCTGAAGGGGTTTGCCGTTGCCGGGGCGGCGGTCTATGGATGCAGAAGACGCGGTGCGGAGGCCTGGGATGCTCATCGACCTGACCGGACGGATCGCCATCGTCACCGGGGCGGGGCGCGGCATCGGCCGGGTCATCGCGCGTCGGCTGGCGGTCGAGGGTGCCTGTGTCATCGCCGCCGAACTCCGGCGCGATCTGGTGGAAGACCTGGAACGTGAATGGGCCGAGAACCGATGGCCGGGGGTCCAGGTCGATTGCGACGTGCGACAGGCCGCATCGTGCCGCGCGGCGGTCGAGGTTGCCGAGGCGCGTTTTGGTCGGCTCGACATCCTGGTGAACAACGCCGGCATTGCCTGTGGCGGACCGGTGGCAGAAATGGATCCGGCGGACTGGACCGACAGTCTGGATGCCAACCTGACCGGCACCTTCCTGATGTGTCAGGCGGCGGTTCCGGCGCTGCGGCGGGCGGGGGGTGGGCGCATCATCAACGCCTCATCCTTTGCCGCCATCGTGCCGTCGTTGGGCGGTGCCGCCTATGCCGCGTCGAAAAGCGGTGTCGAGGCGCTGACAAGGGTGCTGGCGGGAGAGCTTGGGCCTGACGGCATCACCGTGAATTGCTACGCCCCGGGCATGATCCCGACCGAGATGAACGGTTTTGCCAGCCGCAGCGAGGCCGAGAAGCAGATGCTGCTCGACACCCTGACCCTGCGCCGCTGGGGCGATCCGGAAGAAGTCGCTTCTCTGGTCTGTTTCCTCGCCTCGGACCATGCCAGCTACATCACCGGCAGCCGCATCGACATTTCCGGCGGCAAGCTGGCAACCCAGATGCCCTGGCGCGCCTGGCGCGACGCGCAGTAAGGCAGAGGTGGTTGCGGAACGAGACACCGTGCTTGTCGCTCCAACGGCACCAACTGTCGAAATCCGACATCAAATGTCGCCCTTGTACAGGTAACTAGAGCGGCAGAACGGTCACAGCAAGATTCGGGGAATCAGATGCCTTTGGTCACCATCGTCTATTGGCGCGATATTCCGGCGCAGGTCATCGTTGGCAAGGGCCGCGCGGCATCGAAAATGCCGCTGGCCGAGCGGTTTGAACAGGCGATTGACCGCTGCGCCATGAAAATAGGGGCCAAGGGTGGCGACGCCTATATGGCCGAATGGCGCAAGGCCGATCCGGTTGAAGTCGCGGGCGAAGCCGATCAGGTCGCAAAATCCGAGGCGGCCCGGCTGGAGACCACTTACGACAGCGCGCGGATCAAGGCGCTGATCGACGCTGATGGCTGGAACCGCTGAACAAAGACCCTGGAGAGCGTGATGGCACTGTTGAACTTTCGCCGCGAGGCACCGTCTGAAACCGCGATCTCGCCCGAAGTCGAGGCGTTTCTGCAGGGTTTTTCCATCGAGGTGATGCCGCGCACCGCCGAAAGGCTCGAGGATTTCCGCACCCTGCTGCCGCGCGGCACCCGGGTCTATATCGCCCATATCGAAGGCACCCTGATTGACGACATGGTGGCCACGGCGCGACGGCTGAAGGCCGAAGGCTTTGCCGTGATGCCGCACTTTCCCGCCCGCATCATCAAGAGCCGCAGCCAGCTGGCCGACTGGATCGCCCGCTATCAGGGCGAGGCGGACGTGAAACAGGCGCTGCTTTTGGGCGGCGGTGTCACGTCACCGGCAGGCGAGTTCGACAATTCGATGCAGATGATCGAAACCGGGCTGTTTGACCGCTTTGACCGGCTGCATGTCGCAGGCCACCCCGAAGGCAACCGGGATATCGACCCCGACGGGTCCGACCGCATGGTACTGCAGGCGTTGCGCTGGAAACAGGCGTTTTCCGAACGTACCGATGCCCGGATGGCGATCACCACCCAGTTCTGCTTTGAGGCGCAACCGGTGATCGACTGGGCCAACCGTCTGGCCGCCGAAGGGATCAGGTTGCCGATCCATATCGGCATTGCAGGCCCCGCCAAGCTGCAAACCCTGCTGAAATTCGCCATTGCCTGCGGTGTCGGGGCCAGCCTGCGGGTGCTGCAACGCCGCGCCAGGGATGTGACCAAACTGCTGATGCCGTTTGAACCGGATGAGGTGATTGCGGGGCTGGCAGCCCACAAGGCGAAAAACCCCGGCTTTGGCATCGAACAGGTGCATTTCTTCCCGCTGGGCGGTATCAAGACCAATGCCACCTGGGCAACCGAACATGGCGGCGCCGCCGCGCAACCCGCAATTTCAGCCTGAGGCACCGCATGACCCGCACTGTTGTCGAATCCAGGACCAAAACCGTCACCATCGGCTTTGACGAGCCGTTCTGCGTTATCGGCGAACGGATCAACCCCACGGGGCGCAAGAAACTGGCGGCGGAACTGGAACTGGGCGATTTCACCACGGTGGAACGCGACGCGTTGGAACAGGTGGCCTGCGGTGCCATGGTGCTGGATGTCAATTCGGGTGCCGTCTTCACCAACCGGATGGCGCAGGACCCGCGCTATGCCGACAACAACTTTGTCGAGCCGCCCTTGATGCGTGAGCTGATCCTGCGGATCCAGGCGATCATCGATGTGCCGCTGTGCATCGACAGTTCGGTTCCCGGTGCGCTGGAAGCCGGGTTGCAGGCCTGTGAGGGCCGCCCGCTGCTGAATTCGGTGACTGGTGAAGAGGACCGGCTGGAACTGGTGCTGCCGCTGGTCAAGAAGTACAACGTGCCGGTGGTGGCAATCTCCAACGACGATACCGGGATTTCGCAAGACCCCGATGTGCGGTTTGCCGTGGCGAAAAAGATTGTGCAGCGCGCCGCCGATTTCGGGATTCCGGCGTATGACATCGTGGTTGACCCGCTGGTGATGCCGATTGGCGCCATGGCGACCGCCGGTCATCAGGTCTTTGCGCTGGTGCGTCGGCTGCGCGACGAACTGGGGGTCAATACCACCTGTGGTGCTTCCAACATCAGCTTTGGCCTGCCGCACCGCCATGGCATCAATGCCGCCTTTCTGCCGATGGCGATTGGCGCCGGGATGACCAGCGCCATCATGAACCCGGTGCGGTCGGTGGAGATGGGGGCGATCCGCGCCGCCAATTTCCTGATGAACCATGACGCCAATGGCGGCGAATGGATCCGGTTCAGCCGTGTGCTGGAGGCGGTTGAAGGCGGGCGGACCTTTGCCGAAGCCAGCGCCGAAGCTGCCGCTGCGGGGGGTCGGGGCGGCCGCTCGGGTGGTCGCGCCGGGCGGGCACGCGGGTAAAATGCCGGTCTCGTGGTAAAGAGTCGTTAACCTTGGGATGCCACCCTGTCCGCATGGAAATCACCGCTCGCCCGACCCAAGCCGATGTCTGGATCGACCAGATGTTTTCTGCAAAAGCAGTGGCCGAAGGTGGTGTGATCCGTCGCAACCGCAACTGGGTCGCCCGTGAAGTCGGACGTGAGCGGTTCTTTCGCGAAGTGGCGGCGCGCGGTTTTCACTTGCTGGAAACCGGCGACCAGCTGGTGGTGGTCTGCCACACCGGAAAGGTTTACCTGCATTTCTGACCGGAAAACCTGGCCAAAGGCGCCTGCTGCGCCCGATTTTTCGGCGAAAAATCAGAATTTTCGCTGAAAATTCGACTTCGTGCCGCTCTGCGGCTGCGCCCCGCCTTTTGCTTGCCCGCAGCGCCCCGACCTGACAGGAGTGGCGCATGACCCCGCTCCCTGCCTTGCGCAACCTGATCCGCCTCACTCTGATCGGGGTGCTGGTCTATGCCGCCATCCGCGTCAGCCAATGGGCGCATGCGATGATGCCGCTGGTCGATGCCGGTGCCATTGGGCTGTCGCCTTTGGTGATTTGCGGGATGCTGCTGGCCTATGCCATCCTGTTGGCGCTGCCTTTTGTGCCGGGGATCGAGGTCGGGCTGGCGCTGCTGATGATCGAAGGGTCGTGGGTGGCACCGGCGGTTTATGGGGCAACCCTCGGCGGGCTGCTGCTGGCCTATGCGGTCGGGTGCCTGATCCCTTTCGGCGTGATGGAGCGGACCCTGCGCGATTGCCGGTTGGCGCGGGCCGCCGATATCGTGGCGCGGATTGCCCCGCTGGACCCTGCTGCACGGCTGGCGCTGCTGCACAGCGGTCTGCCGCGCTGGATCGCTCCGGTGGCACCCTTGCGCTATCTGGTGCTGGCGGTGCTGATCAATCTGCCGGGCAATATTGCATTGGGCGGCGGCGGCGGTCTGTTGCTCTATGCCGGGCTCAGCCGGTTGTTTGCGCCGCTGCCGTTGCTGTTGACCCTGATGGTGGCGGTTGCACCGCTGCCGCTGGCGGTCTGGTTTCTGGGCTATGGCGGGATGCACTGATCCCTGAACTGGCCCGGAAACAGTTGCCGCGCTGACGGTTCAGACCCGCCGGATGCCGCGAATGGCCTTGCGCTTGGCCACACGCCACCTAAGACAGATCAGCACAATCCGAGAGTTTCCGCCGTGACCGATACATCTGATGCTTTGGTGATCTTTACCCCCTCTGGCAAGCGGGGCCGCTTTGCCCATGGCACACCGGTGCTGACAGCGGCGCGGCAGTTGGGGGTCGATCTCGACTCGGTCTGCGGCGGCCGGGGCATCTGTTCGAAATGCCAGATCACGCCGGGTTACGGTGAATTCGCCAAACATGGCGTCACCGTGCAACCGGGGGCGCTGAGCGACTGGAACGAGGTCGAGGCGCGCTACAAGCGCATCCGTGGTCTGACAGAGGGCCGCCGTCTGGGCTGTCAGGCAAAGGTCATGGGCGATGTGGTGATCGATGTGCCGCCGGAAAGCCAGTTGCACAAACAGGTGATCCGCAAGGCAGCAACCCTGCGCGACATCACCATGGATCCGGCAACCCGGCTTTACTACGTGGAAGTCGCAGAACCCGACATGCACGAGCCGTCAGGCGACCGGGAACGGCTGGCGCGGGCCTTGCAGGACCAGTGGCAGATCGACAGCATCGATGCCGGGCTTGGCGTCCTGCAACGGCTGCAAAAGGTGCTGCGCAAGGGCGACTGGAAAGTGACGGTGGCGCTGCACCGCGGCCATAATGACACCAGCCACCGGATCATCGAGATCTGGCCCGGGTTTCATGACGGCGGCATCTATGGTCTGGCCATTGACCTTGGCTCCACCACCATCGCCGCCCACCTGTGCGATCTGCGTGACGGCACGGTGCTGGCGTCAAGTGGCGTGATGAACCCGCAGATCCGGTTTGGCGAGGATTTGATGAGCCGGGTCAGCTATGTGATGATGAACCCCGGCGGCGACCGCGAAATGACCTCGGCAGTCCGCACCAGCCTGAATGATCTGGCCAAGACCATCGCAGCCGAGGCGAAGATCGACCCTTCGCTGATTGTCGAGGCGGTGTTTGTCTGTAACCCGATCATGCATCATCTGCTGCTGGGCATCGATCCGGTGGAACTCGGGCAGTCGCCGTTTGCCCTTGCCACCTCGGATGCGCTGTCGCTGGCGGCGGCGGACCTCGATCTGACCCATCTCAACCGCAATGCGCAGGTCTATATCCTGCCCTGTATCGCGGGCCATGTCGGTGCCGATTGCGCAGCGGTGGCGCTGTCGGAGGAACCGAACAAGTCGGATGAATTGGTCTTGATCGTCGATGTCGGCACCAATGCGGAGTTGCTTTTGGGCAACCGCGACCGGGTGCTGGCCTGTTCATCCCCCACCGGTCCGGCATTTGAAGGGGCGCAGATTTCTTCGGGCCAGCGCGCCGCACCGGGGGCGATTGAACGGCTGGAGATTGATCCGGTAACCAAGGAACCGCGGTTCCGGGTGATCGGCTCCGATCTTTGGTCGGATCAGCCGGGCTTTGCCGAGGCGACAGCCACCACCGGCGTCACCGGCATCTGCGGCTCTGGCATCATCGAGGCCGTCGCCGAAATGCGGATGGCGGGGCTGGTGGATGCATCGGGACTGATCGGCAGTCCTGAACAGACTGGCACGGTGCGCTGTGAACCGACAGGGCGGACTCACGCCTATTTGATCCTCGACAGCCGGGCCGATGGCGGCCCGCTGATCCGGGTGACCCAGGGCGATGTGCGGGCGATTCAGCTGGCGAAATCGGCGCTTTATGCCGGGGCGCGGCTGCTGATGGACCAGATCGGCGTCGACAAGGTGGAAAAGGTGGTGCTGGCCGGGGCGTTTGGTGCTCATATCAGCCCGAAACACGCGATGGTGCTGGGGATGATTCCTGACGTGCCGCTTGACAAGGTGGTGTCGGCAGGGAACGCTGCCGGAACCGGAGCGCGGATTGCACTGTGCAACATCGCCTCGCGTGCCGAGATTGAAGAAACGGTCAGACATATCCACAAGGTCGAGACAGCGATTGAGCCGCGTTTTCAGGAACATTTCGTCAATGCCAATGCGATTCCGCATGCGGTTGACCCGTTCCCGAACCTCGCCACCCTTGTTACCCTGCCCAACCCGTCGTTCAACGCCGGTGGTGCCGATGGCGGCAACCGCCGCCGCCGCCGGTAAAGCGGAGGCGCCGTGACGGAGCCCGACGATCCGATCGCCCGGTTGCTGGTGCAGGTGGCAGCGCAGGACCGCGCCGCCTTTCGTGCGCTGTATTCTGCGACATCTTCGAAACTTTTCGGGGTGTTGCTGCGTATTCTTACCACAAGGTCCGAGGCCGAAGACGCGTTGCAGGAAGTTTATACGCGGGTCTGGCTGAAGGCTGGCCGGTTTGATGCAGTCAAGGGGCGCGGGATGACATGGCTCATCACCATTGCCCGCTATCACGCGATTGACCGCAAACGGGCGCGGGGCAATCATCTGACCGATGGTGAGGACGCGCTGCTGACCGTCGCCGATACTGCGCCGGGGGCAGAACAGATGGTGGCGGCCCGTTCAGAGGCGGGCAGAATCACCCGCTGCTTCGACAGTCTGGAAAGCGACCGCGCCGCGGCCGTAAAGGGGGCATATCTGAACGGGCTGTCCTATCAGGACTTGTCCGATAAATTCAACGTGCCGCTGAATACGATGCGGACCTGGCTGCGTCGCAGCCTGCAAAAGCTGAAAGAGTGCCTGGAGGCATGACCGATACGCGTGATCATAGCGCCCCCGACGGCTCGCCCCCGACCGATGATCTGTTGGCGGGCGAATATGTGATCGGGACACTGCCGCTGTCGGACCGCATGGCGTTCGAGGCGCGGCTAAAGGCGGAGCCGGGTTTGCAGGCGCTGGTGGACGGCTGGGAGGCGCAATTGTCGGCGCTGAACCACCACTATGCCGATGCCCCTGCCCCCGATCTGTTGCCCCGGATCGAGGCAAGGCTGTTCCCGGTTGTGGCCCCGCGCCGCAGCCTGTTTGCGCTGTGGCCGGGTTTCCTGGGCGGGCTGGTGGCCGGGATGCTGGTTTTGGCGCTGGCCTGGCAGTTCCTGCCAGGGCCGGGATCGTTGCCCGGAACCCTGCAGCCCGACATGGTGGCGCATCTGGCGGGCGAAGGTCAGGCCCTGGCGTTTGATGTCGCCTATGATGCCGACACCGATGAAATGACCCTGGTACAGGTGGCAGGCGATCCGCCACCCGAGGGCCAGGATTACGAATTCTGGGTGATTGGCGCATCCGGTGTGCCGGTTTCCCTCGGGGTGATCCCGCGCGGCACCGCCCGGATGACGGTGCCTGACCTGCGAGCCGATTATGTGCTGGCGGTCAGTCTGGAAGCCAGGGGCGGCTCTGTCACCGGGGCACCGGCGCTGGTATTGGTGACGGGGGCCGTCACCGCATTATGACCCGGTGAGCACCCTACACACCTTGCCGCGAAGTAAACGGCCACCCGTCCAGTTCAGTTCCGCGCTTGCCTTTAATTTCTTCCGGGTTTCGGGCGATGGCTCCGGGTAACAAAAGTGACCCATGCCTTGATCCGGCAGGTTGCACCGGGCAAAGCTCTTAGACCTGGATCGTTTTCGAAGGCGTGAGTGTCCTGCAGTCACAAGACTGTGAGCCAAAATCGCCGGTGAAACTTCCCCCGATTTCCCCCCGTTTCTTTTGCATCGGACGGGATGAAACCCGCCGCCCACATGACAGGAGAACACCATGACTTTCCCGAAACTCGCGACCTCGGTTGCTGCCTTTGCGCTGCTGGCCGGTGCCGCCTCTGCCGAAAACCCGATGGTGGGTGGGGCTGCGATGTTTGAAGACAAGACCATCGTCGAAAATGCGGTGAATTCGGCAGACCACACCACACTGGTGGCTGCAGTCACCGCCGCCGGTCTGGTGGAAACCCTGTCGGGTGCCGGCCCCTTTACCGTGTTTGCCCCGACCAACGACGCCTTTGCCAAACTGCCGGCAGGCACCGTTGACACCCTGCTGAAGCCGGAAAACAAGGAGATGCTGTCCAAGATTCTGACCTGCCATGTCATCGGTGCCGATGCGATGTCGGATGCGATCAAGGGCATGGTTGAAGCCGATGGCGGTGCCCACAAGGTGACCACCGTCGGGGGCTGCGAGTTTACCGTCAAGACCGGTGCCGATGGCGGCATCATGATCGAAGACGAAATGGGCAATGTCGCCAATGTCACCATCGCCGATGTCAAACAGTCGAACGGCGTGATCCATGTGATCGACACCGTGCTGCTGCCCAAGATGTAAGGGGCTGGCGGGCCTCGCATCCCGGACCTGCTCCCCCGGGGATCTGGGCCCGCCGACCCTTGAGGATGTTGGTAACGAGTGTCGCCGGTGCCTGATTGCTTGAACGGCCCCGGCAGAGGTTTCTGCGCCGGTAACAGTCCCCACCAGCATCGGTGGCAGAAACAGCCGCCCCGGTTCCTGCCGGGGCGGCTTTTTACCGGGGCGGCTTTTTGGCAAATACGGCGGCACCGGCGTCGAACCCCGTCTTGCACTTGGCCCCGCCAGCGGCTAATCAGGGCGGGTTGCGGGTGTAGCTCAATGGCAGAGCAGCAGCTTCCCAAGCTGAATACGAGGGTTCGATTCCCTTCACCCGCTCCACTTTCCATCGCTTCCCCGATGCGATAGCAAGCGTCATCGAGTTGGGGAGTTTCATCATGAACAACGTTATCAAACGCATCGGCACCGGCGCCCGCATGTCGGAGGCGGTGTGCTACAACGGCATTGTCTGGGTGGCGGGCCAGGTTGGCAAACCGGGTGCCTCGGTGGCAGACCAGACCCGGACCTGCCTCGCCGAGGTGGACCGGATTCTGGCCGAAGCCGGCACCGACAAGAGCCGCATCCTGTCGGCGCAGATCTGGCTGGCCGATATGGCGACGTTTGGCGAGATGAACGCGGTGTGGGACACTTGGGTGGCCCAAGGCCATACCCCGGCGCGGGCCACCGGGGAGGCCAGGCTGGCAACCCCGGATTACAAGGTTGAAGTGATCGTGACAGCGGCGCTGGGTTGATATTTGGCCAGCGGCCTTTTCTTGAGGAAGCCGGGGGGCTGTCTGCCCCCCGGACCCCCCGA
>JAYTDA010000412.1:0-1570 GCA_043736155.1 Paracoccaceae bacterium
GGACCCGGTGACATTCACAGCCACGCCATTGACCGTCAGACCGGACAGCGCCGCAGAGGCCAGCGACATTTCGGGGGTGATGACATTGGCGGCGGAAAAACCCAGAACCTGCGCCTTGCCATCCAACAGGGTGGTGCCCTGCGGGGTGAACAGCGCAATGGTGCCATGATCCCCCGCCACCTCCCGCAGCGGCAGCCATTCGGAAATCCGGTCAACCTGCTGTTGGCGCTGATCCATCAGCGATGCGGCATCATTGCCCTTGAACAAGGCCACCGATATTTCGCCATTCAGCTTTTCAATCCGGCCAAGCGCGTCGTTGATCGTGGTGACACCGGCGGCGATCTGCCGGTCTGCGGCACCCCGGCTTTGCTGGATATGGTCACCGATGGCACCGATATGGCTGGCAAGGTCGGTGGCTGAGCGCAACAGGGTCGACAACCGGGCGTTGGATTCCGGCAAACTGGCGGCAGAGATTGCCGCACTTTCCATCCCGGCCATGCGGCCAGACAGCGACCAGGCATCATCGGGCGAGCCGATCACATCTTCCAGACCGGCCAGAAAATCCGTGGTCACCGAACTGGCGGCCAACACCGCTTCGGCGGTGTGGCGGTCTGACAGCACGCCGATATCCACCTGGCGGCGCACGGCGTCAATCCTGACCCCGCCACCGGTGCCTGCCAGTGACCGCGCCGAAACTTCCAGGGTGCGACGGCCATAGCCTTCGGTCAGGGCATTGGCGACGTTGGAAGAAATCAGGTCGGCGGCGCGCGAGGCTGCCGTAAGCCCGGACAGGGCATTGGATAGTGCGGATGTCATGCTCATGTCTGGCGCCTTTCGGGACTGGCCTGCCGGCCCGGAGTTCGCCCGCCGTTACGGGCACAGCGGCCCGGTCAGGGGCCGCCGCTGGCTGGCGGTCAGCGTTTGATGTTGGTGGTTTCCTGCCACATCTCATCCACGGTCTGGATGATCTTGGCGTTGGAGGAATAGGCCCGCTGGGTCTGGATCAGCTGGGTCAGCTCCGAGGCGACATCGGTGGCCGATTCTTCGCGGCTGAAGCCGACAATGTCGCCGGATGGTCCGTCACCGGCATCCCACAGAAAGAACCCGCCGCTTTCCGCGCTGACCTGGTAGGCCTGATTGTTCAGGGTGATCAGTCCATTCGGATTGGCGACATCGACAAGGGGAATCTGATAGATCACCCGCGAAAAGCCGCTGTCATAGATCGCCGACATGCGGCCGAGGGCATCCACCTCGACCCCGGTGAGATTTCCGACCGGAGAGCCGTTCTTTGACACCGCGACCCGCACAAACCGGTCGGAAAGCTGGGTCAGGCCACCGTTGTCGCCCAGTTTGCCGATGGTCAGCTCGATCGGGCCGCTGGCGACCGTCAGCGCAATGGTGCCATTGGTGGCATTGTAGGTGGCACCCGACACCGTGGTGATCGAGGCCAGGGTGCCACCGGTGCCAGTGCCAGTGTCGAACACCAGATTATATTCCCCGACCACCGCATTGTTGCTGGCGGAATCGGTGATCCGCATCGTCCAGGCGTTGGAGGAGCCGGTGCCGGGAA
>JAYTDA010000413.1:0-1778 GCA_043736155.1 Paracoccaceae bacterium
AAATCCACCCTGACCAAGATGATTGCCGGCGTCACCGGGCCGAGTGCAGGCGAGATTCTGGTGGACGGTCAACCGGCCCTGTTCCGCACCCCGTCCGAAGCGCTGGCGCATGGCGTGGCGATGGTGTTTCAGGAAACCTCGCTGGTGCCGTCGATGACAGTGGCGCAGAACCTGTATCTGGGCAATGAAAGCTTCTTCAATCGCTTGCGCGGCCTGACCATAGCCGCGCAACAATTCCTGCAATCGCTGAACTTCAACGTCGACCCGCTGGCGACGGTCGCCAATCTGGGTGCGGCGCAAAAGCAGATGGTCGAAATTGCCCGCGCCGTCCTGCAAAAAGCCCGGCTCATCATCTTTGACGAACCGACCGCCACGCTGACCCCCGAGGAAAAGCGCTATTTCTTTGCGCTGGTGCAGCGGCTGAAGGCAAGCGGCGTCGCCATCGTCTTTATCAGCCACGCGATCGAAGAGGCCTTGCTGCTCGCCGACCGGATCACCATTCTGCGCGACGGCGAACTGGTGGTCACTGATGCGGCGCGGGCATTTGACCGGGACACGATCATTCAGGCCATGGTCGGGCGCACGTTGTCGGGCGCGCTCTACTCGCGTCACGACAACAAAATCCGCCCCGCCGGGACCAAAATCTTGTCGGTGCAGAACCTGTCGATGGGGGCGATGGTGCGCAACACCTCGTTCACCGTCTATGCCGGGCAGGTGACGGGGGTTTTTGGCCTGATCGGATCAGGCCGGACTGAAGCCGCCAAAATCGTGGCGGGCGTGCTGAAGCGCAACTTTTTCCATGGTGGCGAGGTGCTGCTGAACGACCGGCCAGTGCGCTACCGCCTGCCACGCCACGCGGTGCAGGACGGCATTGTCTATGTGACCGAGGACCGCAAGCTGGAGGGGTTCTTTGACCAGATGACAATCGCCGAAAACCTGCATCTGGGGCGGCTGGCCGCCAATGGCCCGGCGCTGGTCAGTCACCGCGAGATGGCAGCACTGGCGGCGGAGTGGCGGCACAAGCTGAACATCCGCACGATCAACGCGGATGCTCGGGTGATCGAGTTGTCGGGTGGCAACCAGCAAAAGGTGGTGATTGCAAAATCATTGGTCCAGAAACCACGTCTGGTGATCTTTGACGAACCGACCCGCGGCGTTGATGTGGGGGCAATTGCCGAGATTCATCAGCTGATCGAAAGTCTTGCCAATGATGGCCTCGCCGTCATGGTGATCTCGTCCTATCTGCCTGAAATCCTGAACCTGTCAGACCGCATCCTAGTGGCCCGCCAAGGCCGGATCGTAGAAGAGTTTTCGCCCGGCGAAGCGACCGAGCAAAAAATCATGTATGCGGCGGTGCATTGATGACCGGGACCGAGATTGTGGCCGATGGCGGCCACTTTGTTTCTTCGCTGTAAGGACTGACCATGGATTTTACCATTTCCCCCCGGATCGAGGATTTCCGCGCCCGCATTGCGCGCTTTGTGGCCGATGAAATCCTGCCGGTCGAGGCTGACCCGGGTGCCCATGACGACCACGGCAATATCCGCCATAGTCACCTTGACCCCTTGCGTGCCAAAGCCCGGGCTGCTGGATTGTGGTGCCTGCAACTCAATCCCGAGGATGGCGGTCAGGGTCTGAGCCGCGTTGGCATGGCGGCGTGTTACGAGGAAATGAACCGATCCATCTTTGGCCCGGTCGTGTTCAACTCGGCGGCCCCCGACGATGGAAATATGATGGTGCTGGGCATGGTCGCCACACCGGCGCAGAAAGACCGCTGG
>JAYTDA010000414.1:0-22616 GCA_043736155.1 Paracoccaceae bacterium
GACAAGTTCGAGCATCTGCCGGCGGCGAAGAAAGAAGTGACGCTGGCACGGGGACTTACGGCGTTCCTGACGGTGCAGGAAGGCTGCGACAAGTTCTGCGCCTTTTGTGTGGTGCCCTATACCCGTGGGTCAGAGGTCAGCCGACCCCTGGCGCGGGTGCTGGCAGAGGCTCAGGCGCTGGTGGCGCGCGGGGTCAGGGACATCACCCTGCTGGGGCAGAATGTGAATGCCTATCATGCCGATGGCGGTGGCCTTGCAGCACTGGTGCGGGCGCTGGCAAAGGTCGACGGTTTGGCGCGGATCCGCTATACCACCAGCCACCCGAACGACATGGAAGATGACCTGATCGCGGCGCACGGTGACGAGCCGAAGCTGATGCCCTATCTGCATCTGCCGGTGCAATCGGGGTCGGATGCGGTCTTGAAGGCGATGAACCGCAAGCATGGCGCCGGGGATTATCTGCGGCTGATTGACCGGGTCCGCGCGGCGCGGCCCGACATTCTGCTGTCCTCCGATTTCATCGTGGGGTTTCCCGGTGAAAGCGATGCGGATTTCGCGGCGACACTGGCGCTGATCCGGGCGGTAGGGTTTGGCATGGCCTATAGTTTCAAATATTCCCCCCGCCCCGGCACCCCGGCGGCAGACCGCGCCATGGTTCCGAAAGATGTCGCCGATGACCGGTTGCAGCGGTTGCAGGCCCTGGTGAGTGAACAGCAATATGCCGCGCAACAGGCGATGGTGGGGCGTGAACTGTCGGTGCTGTATGAAAAGCGCGGGCGAACCGAGGGGCAGATGGTGGGCAAGTCCGACTATCTGCATGCGGTGCATGTGGTGGACCCCACGGCACAGCCCGGACAACTGGTGCGTGTCCGCATCACCGCCTCGACCTCCAACTCGCTGGCGGGCAGCCGAATCGGCGGCTGACAGCGCACAATGGGGCGCAATTGTGGCAGTGTTTCCAGTTGCCACGCAATGGCGTTCATAGGCTTGATTTGATGCAATAATCCCGACAGTCGATAGGTTTTCCCAAGGAGACCGTCGCTGGATTTCCTTTACTTAACGGCAAAATCAAGGCATTTTTGGGCCGGTAGAGTGACGTTGGTCTGCTGGTTTGCAAGAAGGGGAGAAGCTGCTGTGGACGGATGGAAATCCAAGGCAGTGCGGAAGAACCTGGGTGGTCTGGTGCTGGTGATCGGTCTTTTTGGCGCGGTCGAAGCGATGGCACAGACCAAACCGCCGGTTGCCGCACGGATCCAGTGGGGAATCTGGGTCGATCAGGACGGCTGCCAGCATTACTGGGCTGATGGCGGCTCCGAGGGTTACATGGTCGACCGCGTCGACCCGCAGTCTGGCAAACCGGTCTGTGCCAGGCAGAACAACTGCCTGACCGAAAACACCGACACGCTGTTTGCCACCGATAGTGCGCAATTGACCTCTGATGGCCGCCGCCGGTTGCAGGGGTTCTTTCAGGGTGCCGGGGCGTTTGGCTATGCCGTCTACGGCCACACCGACAGCCGCGCCTCGGATGAATACAACATCAGCCTGTCACAGCGCCGGGCCAGGGCGGTTGCCGATGTGGCGCGGTCGTTGGGTGCGATGGTTGAGCGCGAAATCGGTTATGGCGAGCGCAACCCGATCGCAACCAACGGCACCGCCGACGGCATGCGGCAAAACCGCCGCGTCGAAGTCATATGCTACAGGTGGTGAGATGAAGATGAACATTCTGACCAGTGCCGCGCTTGTCGCCGCAACCCTGCTGTCTGCCTGTGGTGAAACCACATCGGGTGGTGTGCCACTGATCGCGGTGCCGTTCGACAAGGGTTGGATCGATACCAACAACAATCCGCTCGTCGATGGCGCTGCCGGCATCGCCTATGACCCCGACGGATGCCAGGTCTGGCTGATCGACGATGGGGTCGAAGGCTATTCCAGCCGCCGCGTCGATCCCCGGTCCGGTTTGCCGGTGTGCAATAGCGACTATCCGCCGGGATCGATTGTCGGCCCTTACAAGACCAACAACGTGGTGGAATGGCTGCCTATTCAGTAACAGTTTCATGACATTGATGAATTTACAGGCAGGCCGGGGCGCAATCCCCGGCCTGCAGGCTTTTTCCCCGGCTAAATTCAAATTCCGCGCATTCGCAGGCTTGCGTTGCCGGGGCACAAAGGCCACCATCGGTGGTATGAATGCTGGCTACAGGAGTCGCTTTTGGGCATCAGTGCGCTGACCCCCCCGCCAAGTCCCGAAGACATCAAGGAAACCTTGCTGTCTTTTCCCGACAACCGTCTGCTGATCGGCCTGTGTGGTGAATATGACCGCAATCTGGCGCAGGTCGAACAAAAGCTGGCGGTAACGATCATCCGTCGCGGCAACCAGTTGGCGATCATGGGCAACCCCGGTGCGCGGTTGCAGGCGATGGAGGTGTTGCAGGGGCTGTATGCGCGGCTGGAGGGTGGCAAACCGGTGGAATCCGGCGACATCGACGGAGCGATCCGGATGAACCTGGCCCCGGTCCGCCAGGGCAGTCAGATGGATATGTTCGGCCAGCAACCCACCGAGATTCGTACCCGCAAGAAATCGGTGGAGCCGAGGACCGAGGCGCAAAAGGCCTATGTGCAGGCGCTGTTTGGCAATGACCTGAATTTCGGCATCGGTCCCGCCGGGACCGGCAAGACCTATATGGCGGTTGCCGCCGCCGTCACCATGTTTCTCGGCGGCCATGTCGACAAGATCATCCTGTCGCGCCCGGCGGTCGAGGCGGGCGAACGGCTGGGCTTTCTGCCCGGCGACATGAAGGAAAAAGTCGATCCCTACATGCAGCCGCTCTATGATGCGCTGAACGATTTTCTGCCTGCCAAGCAGGTGCAGAAGATGATTGAGGAAAAGCTGATCGAGATTGCACCGCTGGCCTTCATGCGCGGCCGCACCCTTGCCAATGCCTTTGTGGTGCTGGACGAGGCGCAGAATTCCACCGCGATGCAGATGAAGATGTTCCTGACCCGTCTGGGCGAAGGCAGCCGCATGGTGGTGACCGGCGACCGTACCCAGGTCGACCTGCCGCGCGGTGTCACCAGTGGCCTGACCGAGGCGGAGCGGATCCTGCACGGGGTGAGCGGCGTCAGCTTCACCTACTTCACTTCGCGCGATGTGGTGCGCCACCCGCTTGTCGCCCGGATCATCGAAGCTTATGAGCGGGACGATGGGCCGGTGGGTTGAGATCAGTCTGCAAGACCGACGCTGGGCGGAGGCCGGTTTGAAAAAGCTGGCAAAGCGGGCGGTCCGGGCTGCAATGGCCGAGCTTGGCCTTGGCAAGCACCGCATCAGCCTGCTCGGCTGTGACGATGCCCGGATCACCGTGCTGAATGGCGCGTTTCGCGGCAAACCGGGGCCGACCAACGTGCTGTCATGGCCCGCAGTTGATCTTTCACCCGCCAAGGATGGCGACACACCGGCGATGCCGGAGCCGAAAGCGGCGCTGGGCGATGTGGCGATTGCCTTTGAAACCTGCCAGCGCGAAGCTCTGCAACAGGGAAAATCGCTGCAAGACCATGTGACACATCTGATCGTTCATGCAACTTTGCATCTGATCGGCTATGATCATCTGCGCAAGCGGGATGCTGCACGGATGGAGGCGCTGGAAACAAAGGTGCTTGCCTCTTTGGGCATTTCTGACCCATATCACGATTTGGTGGCCTGAAAGCCAGCCAACAGCCAGTTTCGGAAAGGAACCATGGGCGATATTTCAGAAGGGTCTAGTGCAGCGCAAAGCGCGCAAGACCCTGAACAGACCGGACAACAGGGCTTTTTCAGCCGCATCCTGTCTGCACTGTCACCGCAACCGGAAAACGCCCAGGCCGCCGAGGCCCGCGAAGTGGCAGAGGCGCGCGCCTCTGGCTCCACCGCCATGCCGCTGCCCGGCCTGGTCAACCTGCGGCGGATGCGGGTCGATGACATTTCCACCCCGAAAGCCGACGTGATGGCGGTGCCGGTGGATATTTCCCGCGCCGACCTGGTGCAGGCCTTCAGGGACAGCGGCTTTTCGCGGCTGCCGGTCTATGATGAGGTGCTGGACCGGCCGCTGGGTCTGGTGCTGCTGAAAGACTTTGCGCTGAAATTCGGCTTTGGTGCCGACAAAGGCCTGATCTTTGATCTGCGCGCCATGTTGCGCCCGCTGATCTTTGCCCCACCGTCGATGGCGCTGGGGGTGTTGCTGCAAAAGATGCAGTCCGAACGGATTCACATGGCGCTGATCATCGATGAACATGGCGGTGTCGATGGTCTGGTGACGATCGAGGACCTGATCGAACAGGTGATCGGCGAGATCGAAGATGAACATGATACCGGCGATGGCGGATCGTGGGTGGTGGAAAAGCCCGGGGTCTATCTGGCCTTGGCCCGCACGCCGCTGGATGAGTTTGAAGCAGAGATCGGTCTGCGCCTGCTGGAAGACGACGAAGAGGAAATCGATACCCTTGGCGGGCTGGTCTATCTGCTGGCCGGCAAGCTGCCGGTGCGCGGTGATACCGTGCGCCATGGCAGCGGCGTCGAGTTTGACGTGGTCGATGCCGATCCGCGCCGGATCAAGCGGCTGCGGGTGCGGTTGCCCGACGGCATGGGCGAGGCGGCGTGAGCGAACAGCCGTTTCCCGCAGGTTCAGCCGCCCCCCAGCCAAGCGCAGCCCCTCCCCCACACCCCGACTCCCCGGACCTGATCCGGGGCCTCACCCTTGCTGCCACACCCCACGACCCGGGGCCCCTGCCTGCGCAGGGGCGGCGTGGCGCGGGGGGAAGCGCTGCACCCAAATCGGCACCGTCAGGAACCCGCCCCCCGCTCACCCGCCTGCTGCTGGCCGCCGTGACCGGGGCGGCAATCGCCACCGGCCAGGCCCCCCTCAGCCTGTGGTGGCTGGCGCTGCCCGCTTTGGCACTGCTGTTCCACCTGATCGACCGCGAAACCCGCGCCGTGGCGGCGGCATGGATCGGCTGGCTGGGTGGTGCCGGATACTTCGCCGCTGCGATGTTCTGGATTGTCGAACCCTTCATGGTCGATGCCGCCACCCATGGCTGGATGGCCCCGTTTGCGCTGCTGTTGCTCAGCTTCGGCATGGCTTTGTTCTGGGCACTGGCGGCCTGGCTTGGCAGCCAGCGCCGCCTGTGGCGCTCTGCGGCCTTGCCTTTGGCGCTGGCATTTGCCGCCACTGAACTTTTGCGCAGCTACATATTCACCGGTCTGCCCTGGGCGCTGATCGGCCATATCTGGATCGACACCCCCCTGATGCAACTGGCGGCGCTGACCGGCCCGATTGGTCTGACCTTGCTGGCAACTCTGGCTGCGGCACTGCCGGTAGCGGGGTTGGCGGGGTCTCGATTGCAGCTGCTGGCGGGGCTGGCTGCCAGTACCCTGATCCTTGGCACCGGCTGGCTTTGGGGTCAGAGCCAACTGGCGACAATCGACCCACCCCGCAGCCCGGCACTGGTGGTGCGGCTGGTGCAACCCAATGCGCCACAGGCGGAAAAGTGGCGCGAGGACCGGGCGCAGGTGTTCCTGCAGCGGCAACTGTCGTTTACCGCCGTGCGCGCCGACCCGCAGCCCGATGTGGTGATCTGGCCGGAAACCGCCCTGCCCTATCTGCTCGACCAGTCAGGTCCGGTGCTGGAAGCGATTGCCGGGGCAGCGCAAGGGGTTCCGGTGATCCTCGGGATCAATCGCTCCGATGGCGAGCGCTATTACAACAGCCTGATCGTCACCGGGGCCGGGGGTGCGGTAGCGGCCAGCTATGACAAACACCATCTGGTGCCGTTTGGCGAATATTTCCCCGGCGGCAATCTGGCGGCGACTTTCGGTCTGACCGGCTTTGCCGCGCGGCAGGGCGATGGCTTCAGCGCCGGGCCGGGGCCCCGGGTGCTGAACCTCGGCCACTTGGGCAAGGTGCTGCCGCTGATCTGCTACGAGGCGGTGTTTCCCCAAGACCTCAACGCCGCCCCGGAACGGCCCGACTGGGTGGTGCAGATCACCAACGACGCCTGGTTCGGCAGCCTCGCTGGCCCCTGGCAGCATCTGGCACAGGCGCGGCTCCGCGCGGTAGAACAGGGGCTGCCGCTGGTACGCTCCGCCAATACCGGCATTTCGGCGGTGATCGATGCCCGGGGCCGGGTGGTGCGGTCGCTGCCGCTCAACCAGATGGGCTACGCCGACGCCACGCTGCCGCCCTCGCTGCCGCCAACGCTTTATGCCCGCACCGGCGACAGGGCGGTGCTGGTGTTGCTGGGTATCCTCGGTCTGGGGCTGCTGCTGGTACCCCGGCGAATAAGCGGTTGACCCCCCGGCACCCCGCGTCTACCGCTGCAACCTCACTGTCACAACGGCTTCCTGGCGTGACAGCAAACGGAAATGGAGCACTTCCCATGTCACGTCCTGATTATACCTTTACCTCCGAGTCGGTGTCCGAAGGCCATCCAGACAAGGTCTGCGACCGCATCTCCGATGCCGTCCTCGATGCCTTTCTGACCGAAGAACCCAATGCCCGGGTCGCCTGCGAAACCTTTGCCACTACACGGCGTGTCGTGGTGGGGGGCGAGGTCGGCCTGTCCGACCCGGAAAAGCTGAAAGAATACATGGGCCGGATCGATGGCATCGTGCGCGATGCCGTGCGCGACATCGGCTATGAACAAAAGAAGTTCCATTGGGAAACCCTCAAGGTTCACAACTACCTGCATGAACAGTCCGCCCATATCGCCCAGGGCGTCGACCGCGATGGCGCCGGCGATCAGGGCATCATGTTCGGCTATGCCACCCTTGAAACCCCCGATCTGATGCCCGCGCCGATTCAATATGCCCATGCCATCCTGCGCCGCCTGACCGAGGCGCGCAAATCCGGGGCAGAGCCGTCGCTGCGCCCCGATGCCAAAAGCCAGCTGTCGCTGCGCTATGCCGGCGGCAAACCGGTTGAAGTGACCTCGATCGTGCTGTCGACCCAGCACGCCAGCCAACGCCAGACCTCCAAGGTCATTCGCGGCATTGTCGAACCCTACATCCGCGAGGTGCTGCCCGACGGCTGGATCACCAAAAACACCGAATGGCACGTGAACCCGACCGGCACCTTTGTCATTGGCGGCCCGGATGGCGATGCCGGTCTGACCGGACGCAAGATCATCGTCGATACATATGGCGGTGCCGCGCCGCACGGCGGCGGTGCGTTTTCCGGCAAGGACCCGACCAAGGTTGACCGCTCCGCCGCCTATGCCGCGCGCTATCTGGCGAAAAACGTGGTGGCGGCAGGTCTGGCCGAGCGCTGCACCATTCAGGTCAGCTACGCCATCGGCGTTGCCCGGCCCTTGTCGATCTATGTCGATACCCACGGCACCGGCAAGGTCGAAGAGGTGGCGATCGAACGCGCGGTGGCGCAGGTGATGGATCTGACGCCGCGCGGCATCCGCGACCATCTGCAACTGAACCGCCCGATCTATGCCCGCACCTCGGCCTATGGCCATTTCGGCCGCAAACCGGAAGCGGACGGCGGCTTCAGCTGGGAAAAGACCGATCTGACCGAGGCGCTGAAACAGGCGTTCTAGCTACTGCGAGATGAGCCCTTACTGAACCAAGTCCGCACTTTTCCCCTTTTCGCCCGGAATCAAGCGCTTTAGCGCGCCGGGCGGTGCCCGTCCGCCCCCTCGGGCGGGCACCCTGCGATGCCACGGCAAGGAACTTCTGCGGGGGATGCTGAACCATAAAGCACCCAAACCCGGCATTGCTGTGCCCACCCGGCGGACGGGCGCCGCCCTCTGTCACGTCAAGTTGAAAGAGCGGCGGTAGCCAAGTTAACTACCCAAAGTTACCCCGCCCCCGCCCCGCCCCCGCCCCCGCCCGCCGCCGCCCCAGCGCACTGATCGACACCGCCAGCACGATGATCGCCCCCACAAAGATGTCGCGCAGATAGCTGTCGACCTGCATCTGGGTCAGGCCATTGTCCATCACCCCCAGCACCAGTACCCCGGCCAGCGTCGCCAGCACCCGGGGCTGGCCGCTTTCGCTCATCGTCATCCCCAGAAACACCGCGGCAATCGCATCGAGCATCAGCCCCGACCCCTGCACCGGGTTCGCGGATGCAACGCGGGCGGCGTACATCAGCCCTGCCGCCGCAGCGCCCACCCCGGTAAAGCCGAATGCGGTCAGCCGCAGCCAGGTCACCCGCACCCCGGCCAGCCGCGCCGCTTCGCTATTGCCGCCGATGGCGTACAGGCGGCGGCCGTAGGGGGTCTGTTCCAGCACCAGCCAGACCAGCGCCACCACTGCCAGCGCCACGATCACCAGCGCCGGCAGCATCACCCACTTTTCCCCCGCCTGCCACAGCGGCACGCCGCTGCGGGCAAAGCCGGAAAACCCGGCCGGAATGTCGCGGCCAAACAGGGTCTTGCCGCCCGATATCACAAAGGCCAGCCCCGATTGCATGGTCAGGGTCGCCAGCGTGGCGACAAACGGCAGGATGCCGACCACCGACACCAGCACCCCATTGATCAGCCCGCCCGCCAACCCGACCGCCAGTGCCGCCAGAACCCCGGCCCAGACCGGCCAGCCCGTCCCGAACAGCACCGCCGCCACCACCCCCGCCAGCGATGCCATTGAGCCGACCGACAGGTCGAAATCCCCCATCACCATCACCACCGTCATCGTCGCCGCCACCACCACCAGCATCGAGATCTGCTGCGCGATGTTCAGCCAGTTCTGCGCGGTCATGAAGGTGCCGGGCAGGTTGACCCAGAAAAACCCGATCAGCAGCAGAATGCCGATCCCGGTGCCATAGCTGCGCAACAGACGCCCGATCATGACTGGCCCCCGGTCTGTGAGGCTCCGGCATAACAGGCCGCCAGCAGCGCCGCCTCGGTCAATCCGGCAGCGGGCAGGATGCCGGTCATCACCCCTTGGTGCAGCACCACGACGCGGTCACACAGCGCGATCAGTTCGGCCAGGTCCGATGAGGCCACCAGCACCCCGACCCCCTTGTCGGCCATCCCCCGGATCAGATCATGCAGATCGAACCGCGCCGCCACATCCACCCCGCGTGTCGGTTCATCCAGCAAAAGCAGGCGCGGCTGCCCCGCCATGGCGCGGGCAAACAGCAGCTTTTGCTGATTGCCGCCGCTCAGTTCCGCCACCGGCTGCGACGGTGCCCGCGCCTTCAGCCGCACATCGGCTGACAGCCGCTTGACCAGTACCTGCTCCACTCGCCGCCGCAGAAACCCGCCGCGCTGCACCGCCCGCAGATGCGGCAACACCAAGGTTTCCGACAGGGCGCGCCAGGGCATCACCCCTTCGGTGCGGCGTTCGCGCGGCACATAGGCCACTCCCTGCGCCCAGACCGCCGCCGGGGTCTGGGCCAGCGCCACCCCCTGCAACCGCACCTGCCCGCGCCGGGGCAAGGCCCCGATCAGCGCCTTCAGCGCCGCATTGCGCCCCGATCCGGCCAGCCCGGCGATCCCCACGATCTCTCCCGGTGCCAAGGTCAGGTCCAACTGATGCAGCGCCCCGGCGGCCAGCCCGCTGATCTGCACCAGCACCCCCTCTGCCACATCCCCGCGCCGCGCCCGCTGCTCCAGCAACCGCCCGGTCATGTCACGGATCAGCCGTGCCTGATCGGCGGCACCACGGTCATGCCGCGCTACCACCGCCCCATCGCGCAACACGGTGATGCGGTCGGCCAGCCGCAGCACTTCCTCGATCCGGTGCGAGACATACAGCACCCCGGCCCCCTCTGCCTTCAGCCCCGCGATCACCGCAAACAGCCGCTCTGCCTCGGCCTGCGAGAGCGCCGCCGTCGGTTCATCCATCACATAAAGCCACGGGGTACCGCCCTCGACCAAGGTCGCGGCAATCCGCACCAACATCTGATCGCCCGCGCCCAGCCGCGCCATCGGCAGGGCGGGGTCGATATGGTCCAACCCCAACCGCCGCAAAGCCGCCGCCGCCCCCTGCCGCATCGCCTGCCAGCGCACCAGCCCGAAGCGGCTGGGAATCGCCCGCCCCAGATAGATGTTTTCGGCGACCGAAACCCCCGGCACCACCTGCAGTTCCTGATGCAGAAACCGCAGCCCCAGCGCCGCTGCATCACCAGGTCCAGTCAGCGCCACCCCGGTCCCATCCAGCGTCACCGCCCCCTGATCCGGCCGCATCAGCCCCGCCAACAGTTTGATCAGCGTGCTTTTGCCAGCGCCGTTTTCCCCCATCAGCGCATGAACTTCGCCACCCTTCAGTGTAATGTCGACACCATCCAGCGCCCGTGCCGCACCAAAGCGTTTGACGATGCCGGTCAGGGCAAGGACCGGCATCGCGGCGGCTCCGGGTCTGGCGTTGCGGTCTGGCTTTATTGGCCAGTCCCGACATTGGCGGCGGTAATCAGCACCGTCGGCACATAGATCACGCTCTGCTTCAGCACTTCGCCTTTCAGCAGCCGCGCCACGGTGTCGGCGGCGGCTGAACCGATGCCGGCAAAGTCCTGCGCCACCGACGCCTCAAAATTACCACCGGCGGCAATCGCCTCGCGCGCCTGCGGGTTGGCGTCGATGCCGGTGATCACGATGCCTTCGCCCTGCCGCCCCGCCGCTTCAATGGCTTGCAGCGCGCCCAAAGCCGGTTGGTCCCATGCCGCCCAGACCGCCTTGATTGACCCCGGTTCCGGGTTGGCGGCAAGGATCGCCTCCATCTTGGCGCGGCTGTCAGCAATGCCGCCATCCGCCACATCCGGGGTGATCCGGTCCAATATCTTGATATCGGGGAAATTCTTGAACACCGCGTCCGCCACTACGCCGCGCACCTGCACCGGCGGGAACGGGTCAAAGGTGAACATCACCACATTGCCGGCGCCACCGATCCGGTTGGCGATATACACCGAGGTTTCCGCCGCCATGCCATAGCCGTTCGAGGTGACATTGGCGGCAATCAGCGGGTCAGAGCCTGCATCCATCCCCACCACCGGAATCCCGGCATCCTTCGCCGCCTGCAACCCGGCACCGACCTGTGCCGGATCGACGTTGATCACGATGGCATCGACCTTTTGCGTCACCATATCCTCGATCCGCGCAATCACCGCAGCGACATCGCCAGCGGTGTCGATCACATTGACCTCCCAGCCGAGTTCAGTGGCGCGGGCCTGAAAAGCCTCGACATAAAACTGGGTGCCGGGTTGGGAAAGGTAGGGCGTGATCACCGCCACCTTTTCCGCCTGCGCCGCCGTGCCCAGCACCAGCCCGGCAGCCACCAGTGCCGCGCCAAATCCGATCTTGATAGCCATGGTCAACATCCCCCCTCACAGGATCATTTTGCTTGTGGTGGCGACATTGGCAGGCCAGTCTGCCTGCGTCCAGAAGATAGCGCGGGATTTTGGCGGCAATGGTGGCAGGTCAGGCAGCGGTTGTGGGGATTGATATCGGCACCACCTCGGTCAAGGCGGTGCTGCTGACGCTGTCCGGGCAGCGCATCGCCGACTACGCGCAAAGCTATCCGACTTACCGCCCCGGACCGGGGCGGGTAGAACAGTCTCCGTCCGACTGGTTGCAGCATGTCCACGCAGCACTTGCCGCCTTTGCCAGCCAAGGTGCAGATGTCAAAGCCATCGGCATCACCTCGCAGGTCAATACCCATGTCTTTGCCGGGGCTGATCTTGCCCCGCTGTGCCCGGCGCTGGTCTGGCAGGATGCCCGCGCAGCCCATGAAGCCGCAGTGATCGATGCCGCCATCGATCCTGCCGACAAGATCGCCTGGCTGGGTGCCCCGATCCCGGTCGATGCCAGCCACGCCCTGGCCCGCATCGCCTGGATGGCGCAGCACCGCCCTGTGGTCTGGGCCGCCAGCCGCGCGGTGCTGGCCCCGAAAGACTGGGTGATTGCCCAACTCACCGGCAAGGTACAGGCCGATCCGCTGGCCTCGGTCGGGCTGGTCGGCCCCGACCTGCGCTATGCCGATGCGCTGATTTCCCGGGTTGCCGGGGCAGCGGATGTGTTGCCGCCACTGGCCGACCCCCTTGCAGTGGCGGGGGTGATGCAGGCGGGGCCGTTCACGGGAGTGCCAATTGTCACCGGCACCATGGATGCCTGGGCCAGCCTGTTCGGTCTTGGGGTCACCGCACCCGGTCAGGGGCTGTACCTGTCCGGCACCTCGGAAGTGTTGGGGCTGCTGTCGCCCAGGCGGGTCGCGGTGCCGGGCGTCATCACATTCCCGCAATGGGCCGGGCTGGTGCTGCATGCCGGGCCGACCCAGGCCGGGGGGGCGTCGCTGGACTGGCTGGCGCGGCTGACCGGGCGCGGGGTGGCGGATCTGGCGGCGACGGCAGCCCCGATCACCGCAACCAGCCCGCTGTTCCTGCCGCATCTGCAGGGCGAACGCTCGCCGCTGTGGGATGCGGCAGCGCGTGGCAGCTTTGCCGGGCTGACCCTGGCCAGTGACGCCGGGGTGCTGGCCTCGGCGGTGATGGAGGGCGTCGCCTTTTCCGCCCGCTGGGCGCTGGAGGCGGTGGAGGCCTCGGGGGCCGACAGCCCGGCGGTGCTGCAAGCCGGTGGCGGCGGCATGCAGTCGGACCGCTGGTGCCAGATCCGCGCCGATGCGCTGGCGCGGCCGTTGCAGCGGATGCAGGGTGCCGATCCCGGAGCCATGGGCGCGGCAATGATGGCAGGGGTTGGCACCGGCCTGATCCCCGACCTCGCCGCCGCCGCCCGGGCGCTGGTGCAACCCGACCGGCTGTTCACGCCAGATCCGACGGCATCGGCATTGGCCAACCAGCGGTTCGCCCTGTTCAAACAGCTCTATCAGGCGGCAAGACCCACCAACGCCGCACTGGGATAAGGCACACCACCCCCCTCATTTTCTGTTCAGAAATATCCCACGGGGGGGGGCGACCGCAGGGAGCGGGGGGTGTGAAACCCCCGCCTGTTTCCCCCCCTCACGCGGTGATCCGCATCGACATGCCACCATCGATGGTGAAACATTCCCCGGTGATGAACTCATTGCGGATCAGTTCCAGCGCCAGCGATGCCACGTCCCCAGGGGTGCCTTCGCGCTGCAGCGGGATGCGGTTGGCGATATTGTGCGCCCGGGCCACATCGGTCATCGCGGCATGGAAATCGGTGCGGATGATCCCCGGGGCAATGGCGTTGACCCGGATGCCTTCGCCGCCATGGTCCAGCGCCAGGGCGCGGGCCATCTGGGGGATCGCGGCTTTCACCGTCTGATAGGCGACGGTGCCGGGGCAACCGCGCAAGCCTGCAACCGATGACACCAGCACCACCGCCCCGCCGTCGCGCGCGAGCAACGGATGGGCGGCGCGAAACAGATGATAGACCGCATGGACATGGACCTCGAACGCCGCCATCCAGTCACCCGGCGCAATCGCGGTGATCCGCCCGGGTGCCGCCCCTCCGGCACTGTGAACCAGAATATCCAGCCGCCCGAATGCCGCCGTGGTGGCCTCCACCGCCGCCGCTGCCGCCGCTGCCCCCCGCACGTCGCCATAATGCGCAACCGCCCTGCCCATGGCCTGCAACTCCGCCAGAAACGCCGCTGACGCCGGGGTTTCCGCCCGCCCGGTGATCACCACCGCAGCCCCGGCCTCGACCAGAGCGGTGGCAATGGCGGCCCCGATCCCCCGGGTGCCACCGGTGATCAGAGCAACCTTGCCTTGTATGGAATACATGTTCCCCCTCCCGTAGGGTGCCGTGCTTGCACGCACCGCTTCTTCAACATATCGGCCAACGTGCGTGCAAGCACGCACCCTACACCGGTTCACACCGCCGAAAACCCGCCATCGACAAACAACTGCGTCCCGGTCACGAACTCCGCGTCGTCGCTGGCCAGATACAGCGCCGCCCGCGCCACATCTTCGGGCCGCCCCAGCCGCCCCTGCGCCGCGACAATCGCAGCTTCCGACACATCCACCCCCAGCGCCGTCAGTTCCGCCACTTCGCGCTCCCCGTGCGGGGTCGCGATGAAACCGGGGCAGACGGCGTTGCAGCGGATGCCGCGGTCGCGGAATTCCACGGCGATGGCGCGGGAAAACATGTGGCAGGCGCCTTTGGTGGCATCATACAGCACCTCGTTCGGGGTGGCATAGACGGCGGAGATTGACGAGGTGCAGACAATCGACCCTTTCCCCAAAGCCAGCATCGAGGGCAGCACGGCGCGGGTCACCAGATACATGCTTTTCACATTCACCTCGAACAGAAAATCCCAGTCGGCCTCTGACGTTTCCAGAAACGGTTTGATGACGATGGTGCCGGCATGGTTGAACAGCACATTGACCGGGCCAAGGGCGGCAATCAGCGCCGCCACAGAAACCTCTACCTCGGCGGCATCGGCGACGTTGGCGGCGGCAAACTGCGCCTTGTGCCCAGTGGCGACCAGTTCCGCCACCAGGGCCAGACCGCGCCCGGCATCGCGGTCGATGATCCCCACGGCGGCCCCTTCGGCCGCAAACAGCCGGGCCGCTGCGGCGCCACAGCCACCAGCGCCGCCGGAAATGATCGCTGTCTTGCCTGCCAGCCGATGTGCCATGGCGTCGCCTCCATCCCGCTGCGGACAAGGATTACCGAAACCTGCCGGCTTTGCCATGGCGATCTTGCAGGGCCCGGCGCTGGCACGACACGATTTCCGAACGGAAATCGGCCCGGAGTTTTACTGAAAACTCCGATCCGCCTGCTGGATCAGTGGCAACGCAATCACGCCGAGAACCTGCGCCCCTATCGCAGCCTTTCTGCCACCAGCCCGTGGCACCGCGCCGCCACCGGGGTCAGGCGGCGGCCCTGCAGGGTGACCAGCGCATAGGGGGCAACGGCAATGGTCTCGCGCAAGGCAAGCGTCACCAGCCCGGGTTGCATCGCGGTCAGCAACTCTGCCACTTCATGGCTCAGCGGGGTGACGCAGGCGCCGTCACGCAGCATCGCCAGCACCACCAGCAGCGACGAGCTGTTGGTGATGTCGCGCGGCAACGCGGCACCGGCATGCAAAAACGCCTCTTCCACCGCGCGGCGCACCGGGGCACCCGGGCCCTGCATCACCCAGGGCACCTGTGACAGCTCGCCGATTGCCACCTGCCCCGCCGCTGCCAGCGGATCGGCGG
Organism: Paracoccaceae bacterium; assembly: GCA_043736155.1. Taxonomy (GTDB): domain Bacteria; phylum Pseudomonadota; class Alphaproteobacteria; order Rhodobacterales; family Rhodobacteraceae; genus JANNRR01. The sequence continues at coordinate 15,102 of JAYTDA010000414.1, forward strand.
CATTGGCAATCAGCCGCACCTGTTCCCCTGCTGCCGGGATCAGGTCGAAATCGGCGGGGCGGGCACTGGTCGGCAGCCGCCCCAGCACCATATCCAGCCGCAGCGCCATCAGATCGTTGATCAGCTCCTCCGACATGGCGACCTGCACATGCACCTCGACATCCGGGGCCAGCGCTTTCAGCTGGCGGATCACCGGCACCACGATGCCGACGGTGGCCCCGGTGACGGCGCCGATCCGCACCACACCGCCGCGGCCAAAGCGCAGTTGCTCCGCCTCCTCCGCCGCATCGGCCAGCGCTTCGATGATGGTGCGGGCCCGCAGCGCCAGACCGGCACCCAGCGCTGTCGGGTCCATGCCCCGGGCATGGCGGTCAAACAGCGGCGCACCGATCAGCGCCTCGATCTCGGCCAGGGTGCGGGACGCAGCCGGTTGGGTCACCGACAAGGCATGGGCTGCCAGCGACAATTGCCGGTGCTCCGCCACCGCAGCGATCAGCCGCAGATGTTTCAGCGTCAACCGGGTCGCAAGGCTTTGGGCCATGCCATGATACCCATTCTGATATGGCTTTCACATCATTTGGCATTTGAACGGTATAGTGTCCAGCGCTTATGGTCGCGCGCGGACCAGACCGGTCCGTACAATGGTCGCCCCGCAGCCGGGATCAATACCGGCAACGGGGCCGGAGGGAGGATCCATGAAGCTTTTCACGTCAGTTCTGGCGTCGGTTGCGCTTGTCGCAACCCTGACAACGCCGGTTTTCGCCCAGGACAAGGGCACCGTCGGCATCGCCATGCCGACCAAATCCTCGTCGCGCTGGATTTCAGACGGCGAATCAATGGTGAAGCTGTTTGAAGAAGCCGGCTACGGCACCGATCTGCAATATGCCGAAGACGATATTCCGAACCAGCTGGCCCAGATCGAAAACATGATCACCAAGGGCGTCAAGGTTCTGGTGATTGCCGCCATCGACGGCACCACCCTGTCGAACGCGCTCGACAATGCCGCCGCTTCGGGGATCAAGGTCATCGCCTATGACCGCCTGATCCGTGACAGCGCCAGCGTCGACTACTACGCCACCTTTGACAATTTCCAGGTCGGCGTGCTGCAAGCCAACAGCCTGGTGGCCGGGATGAAAGAGCGGTTCCCGGATGTGAAGCCGTGGAATGTCGAACTGTTCGGCGGCTCGCCCGACGACAACAACGCCTTTTTCTTCTATGATGGCGCGATGTCGGTGCTGCAGCCGATGATCGACGCCGGTGACATCGCCATTGCGTCGGGTCAGATGGGGATGGATCAGGTCGGCACCCTGCGCTGGGACGGTGCGGTGGCCCAGGCCCGGATGGATAACCTGTTGTCGGCCAACTATACCGACAAGGTGCTGCATGGCGCGCTGAGCCCCTATGATGGTCTGTCGATCGGCATCCTGTCGTCGGTCAAAGGCGTCGGCTACGGTTCCGGCGATCTGAAGATGCCGATTGTCACCGGTCAGGATGCCGAAGTGCAGTCGGTCAAGTCGATCATTGCAGGCGAGCAATATTCCACGGTGTTCAAGGACACCCGCGAACTGGCCAAAGTGACGGTTGGCATGGTCAACGCCCTGCTGGGCGGCGGCGAGCCCGAAATCAACGACACCACCACCTACAACAACGGCGTGAAGATCGTACCGTCCTACCTGCTGGTGCCGGTGCCGGTTGACGCCTCCAACTATCAGGCGGTTGTGGTCGACAGCGGCTATATCAAAGCCGAAGATCTGCAGTAATCCGGTCTGACTGAACCCCATGGCCCTGCCGTCCGACGATGGCAGGGCCAACCGTTTCGCACCCAACAGGCCCGCCATGACCCCGATTCTTGAAATGCGCGGCATCACCAAGACATTCCCCGGCGTCAAGGCGCTGGACAATGTGAACCTGTCGGTGATGCCCGGTGAAATCCATGCGCTGGTCGGTGAAAACGGTGCGGGCAAAAGCACGCTGATGAAGGTGCTGTCCGGGGTCTATCCGCATGGCAGCTATGACGGCGAGATCCTGTTCGAGGGGCAGGCCGCGCATTTCGCCGGTATCCATGACAGCGAAGCCCGCGGCATCATCATCATCCATCAGGAACTGGCGCTGGTGCCGCTGCTGTCGATTGCCGAAAACATCTATCTCGGCAACGAAATTACCCGGGGCGGCGTGATCAACTGGCCGGAAACCTATGCCCGCACCGGAAAGTTGCTGCAAAAGGTCGGACTGTCAGAGGCGCCAACCGCCCGGATCGACTCGCTGGGGGTCGGCAAGCAGCAACTGGTGGAAATCGCCAAGGCGCTGTCGAAAAAGGTCAAACTGCTGATTCTGGATGAACCCACCGCCGCCTTGCAGGAGAATGACAGCCAGAAACTGCTGGACCTGCTGCTGGAGCTGAAGCGGCAGGGCATCACCTCGATCCTGATTTCGCACAAGCTGAACGAGGTCAGCCGGGTTGCTGACCGCCTGACCGTGCTGCGCGACGGCGGCACCGTGTCCGACATCATCCGCGCCGATATCACCGAGGCGCGGATCATCCGCGACATGGTCGGCCGCGACATGGCGCACCGCTATCCGGCGCGCACCCCCCACATCGGCGAAACCCTGCTGGAGGTGAAAGGATGGAACGTCTATCACCCGCTGCATTCCGACCGCCAGGTGATCCGCGACATCTCCTTGCATGTGCGCAAGGGCGAAGTGGTCGGCATCGCCGGTCTGATGGGGGCTGGCCGCACCGAATTTGCCATGAGCCTGTTTGGCCGCAGCTGGGGTACAAGGATCACTGGCACGGCCACCATCGCAGGCAGGCCTGCCAACCTGAATTCGGTGCCAAACGCCATCGCATCCGGCCTTGCCTATGTGACCGAAGACCGCAAGCTGCTGGGGCTGGTCTTGGAACAAAGCATCGTTCACAACACCACCATGGCCAATCTGCCCGGTGTCGCCACCCGCGGCATCATCGACGCCAACCGGGAGCAGAAGGTGGCAGAGGATTACCGGGCCGCCCTGTCCACCCGCACCCCCACGGTGTTTCAAAAGGTGGTGAACCTGTCCGGCGGCAACCAGCAAAAGGTGGTGCTGTCGAAATGGCTGTTCACCGACCCCAAGGTGCTGATCCTCGATGAACCGACCCGGGGCATCGACGTTGGTGCCAAATTCGAGATTTACACCATCATCAACCAGTTGGCCGAACAGGGGCGCGGCGTCATCATGATCTCCTCCGAAATGCCGGAGCTTTTGGGCATGTGTGACCGGATCTATGTGATGAACCGTGGCATGTTCGTTGGTGAGCTGACCGGTGCAGAGGCTACTCAGGAAAAGATCATGGCTGCAATCATGGCCGCTGACAAAAGTGCCGCCGAACAGGAAACCGGAGTGATCTGACCATGGCCGAACCATCCAGCGCCGCGCGCTATCTGAAAAACAACATGCGCCAGTATGGCATGCTGCTGGCGCTGGTCGCCATCATCGCCTTTTTTCAGGTGCTGGTCGGGGTGATGATCGGGGTGCCGTTTCTCAGCGCGCAGAACATCACCAACCTGTTCCTGCAAAACTCCTATGTCATCATCATGGCGCTGGGGATGCTGCTGGTGATTGTCGCAGGCCACATCGATCTGTCGGTCGGGGCGGTTGCCGCCTTTGTCGGGGCGCTGGCGGCGCAGATGATCGTCAACTGGGATTGGCCGGTCTATCTGGCGATGCCAGCGGCGCTGATCGTCGGCGGCCTGATCGGCGCGGCACAGGGCTATTGGGTCGCCTATTGGCGCATCCCGTCGTTCATCGTCACGCTGGCCGGGATGCTGGTGTTTCGCGGTCTGACGCTGTGGCTCCTGGATGGCCGCAATGTCGGCCCCTTTCCGAAAAGTTTCCAGATCCTGTCCACCGGCTTTGTCCCCGACCTGCTGCCGTTTGTCGCGCCGATGCTGGGGATGGAGCGGCTGAACGCGCTGGCGATCGTGCTGGGCGGCGTGCTGGCGCTGGCGATCCTGTGGGCCGGGGTTTCGGCACGGCGCAAGGCGCAGGCTTACGGCATGGTCGAAGAACCCTATGCGTTTTTCGTCGCCAAGAACCTGCTGATCGTCGCCGCCATCCTGCTGTTTTCCGGTATCCTCGCCACCTTTCGCGGGTTGCCGAATGTGCTGATCTCGATGGCGGTGCTGATCGTGCTGTTCATGTTCATCACCAATTCCACCACCTTCGGCCGCCGCATCTATGCCATTGGCGGCAATGAAAAGGCGGCGAAACTGTCGGGCATCAACACCAACCGGGTGGTGTTTTCCACCTTTGTCATCGTCGGGGTGCTGGCGGCGTTTTCCGGGATGATCGTGGCGGCGCGGCTGAATTCGGCAACCCCGAAAGCCGGGGTCGGGTTCGAGCTGGATGTGATTGCCGCCGTGTTCATCGGTGGCGCCTCGATGTCGGGCGGGGCCGGTACCATCATCGGGGCTGTCATCGGCGCCTTCATCATGGGAGTGATGAACAACGGCATGTCGATCCTGGGGATCGGCATCGACTATCAACAGGTGATCAAGGGGCTGGTGCTGCTGGCTGCGGTGATCTTTGACGTTTACAACAAATCCAAATCATGAGGCGCGTGATGCATCTGAGCCAGTTGAAACAGGGCGGCGTGATTGCCCGCGACGGGCAGACCGCATGGATGGTACCGGGTGCCACCACCATCCTGTCGCTGGCGCAGGCCGCCATTGTCCAGCAGCGCGGGTTGGCCGATCTGGTGACTGCCGCAGGCAAGGGGGCCGCCGCCGATCTGGCCGCGCTGCTGGTGGCAGACGCGCTCGATTGTCCGCTGCGCCACCCCGATCCGGCACATATGCACATCACCGGCACCGGCCTGACCCATACCGGGTCCGCCAGTACCCGCGATGCGATGCACGCCGATACCACCGGCCAGTCCGCGCCAGACCTGACCGACAGCATGAAGATGTTCCGCATGGGTCTGGAGGGCGGCAAACCGCCTGCGGGGCAAGTGGGTGTGCAGCCGGAATGGTTCTACAAAGGCACCGGTGTCGGCGCGATTGCCCCCGGCGAGGCTTTCCCCTCGCCCTCGTTCGCGCTGGATGGCGGCGAAGAACCCGAGATTGCCGCGTTTTACCTGATCGGCCCCGATGGCACGCCCTGGCGGGTCGGCTATGCGCTGGCCAACGAGTTTTCCGACCATGTGACCGAACGGATCAACTACCTGTACCTTGCCCATTCCAAACTGCGCCCGGCATCGTTCGGCCCGGAGCTTTTGCTGGGCGATCTGCCCGCCGATGTGCGCGGCACCTCACGGATCCGGCGCGGCGACAGCGTGATCTGGGAAAAGCCGTTCCTGTCCGGCGAGGCGAACATGAGCCACAGCCTGGCCAATCTGGAACACCACCATTTCAAATACGACATCTTTCGCCAACCCGGCGATCTGCATGTGCATATGTTCGGCACCGCCACCCTGTCGTTTGCCGATGGCATCAAGCCGCAGTTGGGGGACAGGTTCGAGATATCCGCCCCCGATTTCGGGCAGCCGCTGATCAATGCGCTGGGGCATGTGCAAGCCCCCGACACCAATATCCGCTCTCTTTGAAAGGAAGCATCATGGGTTTCAAACCCGCCGCATGGCCCCGCAAACTCCGGTCGCAGGAATGGTTTGGCGGTGTGTCGAAAGATGCGATCTATCACCGGTCCTGGATGAAAAATCAGGGCCTGCCCGCCGATCTGTTCGATGGCCGCCCGGTGATCGGCATCTGCAACACCTGGTCGCAACTGACGCCGTGCAACGCCCATCTGCGCGATCTGGCGGAACGGGTGGCACATGGAATTTACGAGGCTGGCGGCTTGCCGATGGAGTTCCCGGTGATGTCGCCGTCGGAGTCGGCGTTCCGCCCCACCGCGATGATGTTTCGCAACCTCTGCGCCATGGATGTCGAGGAATGCCTGCGCGGCCAGCCGATCGACGGTGTGGTGCTGCTGGCAGGCTGTGACAAGACCACCCCGGCGCTGATCATGGGGGCGGCGTCGGTGGATATCCCGGCGATTCTGGTCTCGGGCGGGCCGATGCTGAACGGCCATTTCAGGAATGAGGTTGTCGGCTCCGGCACCCATATCTGGCGCTTTGACGCCATGGTGAAATCCGGCGAAATGACGCAGGAGGAGTTTGTTGCCGCCGAAGCCGGGATGAGCCGTTCGCCCGGGTCGTGCAACACCATGGGCACCGCATCGACCATGGCCTCGATGGCCGAGGCTCTGGGGATGACGTTGAGCGGCAACGCCGCGATTCCGGCAGTCGACAGCCGCCGCCGGGTCATGGCCCATATCACCGGGCGGCGCATCGTGCAGATGGTCAAGGATGATCTGAAACCCTCCGACATCCTGACCAAACCGGCGTTTGAAAACGCGATCCGGGTCAATGGCGCGATTGGCGGCTCGACCAACGCGGTGATCCACCTGCTGGCGATGGCGGGCCGGGTGGGGATTGACCTGAGCCTCGACGACTGGGATGCCCAGGGCCGCGACATCCCCACCATCGTCAACCTGATGCCGTCGGGCAAGTATCTGATGGAGGAATTCTTTTATGCCGGTGGTCTGCCGGTGGTGATCCGGATGCTGGGCGAAGGCGGCAAGCTGCACAAGGACGCGCTGACGGTATCCGGCGGGTCGATCTGGGATGAAGTCAAGGACGTGAAGAACTGGAACGAGGATGTGATCCGCCCGGTGGCAAATGCCCTGACCCAGCAGGGCGGCATCGCCGTACTGCGCGGCAACCTCGCCCCCGGCGGAGCGGTGCTGAAACCATCGGCGGCCACTCCGGCGCTGTTGAAACACCGGGGCCGCGCCGTGGTGTTCGAGGATATCGATGATTACAAGGCGCGGGTCGATGATGCGGGCCTCGATATTGACGAGACCTGCATCATGGTGCTGAAAAACTGCGGCCCGCGCGGCTATCCGGGCATGGCAGAGGTGGGCAACATGGCGCTGCCCGCGAAGCTGCTGAAAAAGGGCATCACCGACATGGTGCGCATATCCGATGCAAGGATGTCGGGCACCGCCTATGGCACCGTGGTGCTGCACATCTCGCCCGAGGCGGCAAGCGGCGGACCGCTGGCGGTGGTGCGCTCTGGCGACATCATCGAGCTGGATGTCGCAGCGCGGCGGTTGCATCTGGATATAACCGACGCCGAACTGGCGGCGCGGATGGCGCAGTGGCACAGCCCGGTGGAGCGGCCACAGGGCGGCTATGCGCAGTTGTACCACGACCATGTGCAGGGCGCCGATACCGGGGCCGATCTGGACTTTCTGGTCGGTTGCCGGGGCAATGCGGTGGGGCGCGAGGCGCATTGAGCCCAAGGTAGCCGGGGGTTTCACACCCCCGGACCCCCGTGGGATATTTGTGAACAGAAAATGGGGCAAGGGGCAGAGCGCCCGCTGTGCACCCGTTGCAAGGAACCTGACCATGGCCTATCCCATCACCCTTGTCGGCATCGGCAAGATCGCCCGCGACCAGCATATCCCCGCCATCGC
>JAYTDA010000415.1:0-19519 GCA_043736155.1 Paracoccaceae bacterium
GCCGCGTCGATCTGGTCGTACGAGCGGAATTCACCGAAATACTTGGTGATCGCCGCTGTCAGCGTCGTCTTGCCATGGTCAACGTGGCCGATTGTGCCAACGTTCACATGCGGTTTCGTCCGTTCAAACTTTGCCTTCGCCATCATGGCCTCCTGTTTCGGTCTGCGGTCGGCGGGGTGAACCCCGCCGCACCGATGCAACGCCGCGCGCCGTCTATGCGCAGAAACGAAAAAGTTCAAGTATCAGTTGGTGAGAGCCGCAGCCGGCAAGGCAGCAGCCGCCGTTGCCGGATCATCCGGCAATTCCAGCGCCGATTTTGCCCCCTGCGGGTTGCGCGCCCCTGCGCCACCGAACCAATCCTCATTTTCCCGCAGCCAGTCCTCGATCTTGCGCGCCATGTTGATGCTGAGGTTCGCCAGCTGCTTTTCCCGGGACTGGGTCAGCCCGGACGAGATGAAGGTTTCCGGTGTGGTGCTTTCAAACACGAACAGCTGCTTGGGCTCGGGGTTGATCTTGACCCCCTTGACGTCATCCCACACCGTGACACTGGCGACCAGGATCGACCTTGGCTTGGCCACCACCGGAATTCCCGGGATCGCCAGCGCATAGGCATCGATGTTGATGCCGAGGTGGAAATACAGATCGCCCTGATAGCGCCCCATCCGGGCCTGCACCGCATCCTGCACCGCTGTCTGCAATTCCTCTGCCGTGGCGGTGCGTGACAGCGGGCCGATCTGCGCCTTGTCGGCCAGCACGATATTGTGGCCCAGCAGAAAATCGCCGATCGGCACCGGCACTTCGGCCAGATCGTCTTTCGGGGCACAGGCAGAGATCAGGGCAGCACAGGCGAGGATCAACAAAAGGTGCAAACGAGGCATCGGGTCACTCCGGCAGGGTGGCCCTGCTTAGCCCAAGGCCCCTGCCCCCGCAATCGCCGTGGCGTTCACCACCCCTTGATCGCCTCCAGTTCGGCGTAAATCGCCGCATTGCCGGCAATCAGCGGGTTGCCGTTGCGCAGCCCGTCATTCGCCAGAAAATCCGAACAGGTCAGCCCCGCCGCGTCAATCACCGCAATGGCACCGAGACAGTCCCATGAATTGATGTGAGGCTCAAAATAGCCGATGAACCGCCCCGCCGCCACATAACACAGCGCCAATGCCCCCGACCCTTCGCGGGAAAACATGCCGCCGGCGCGCAAAAACCGCTCGAACATCGGCAAAAAGCCCGTCGACAGCACCCGGGGCGAATAGCCCGCGCCGCACAGCCCGTCGGACAGTTTCTGCGCCGGATGCTGGCGCATCGCCTTGCCGTTCAGCGTGGCAGGGATACCCTTGCCCCCGGTGAAAAGCTCATCCCGCTCCGGGGCAAACACCATGCCGAATTGCAGCACCCCGGCTTCGACATAGGCGATGGAAATGCACCAGCAGCTCAGGCCCGAAATGAACGGTTGCGTGCCATCGATCGGGTCGACCACCCAGATGCCCTGATCCGGGGCAAAGTCGGACAGCCCGGTTTCTTCACCCAGAAAGGCATCCTGCGGCCAATGCGCCGCCAACCGGTCACGGATCAGAAGCTCAGTGTTCAGATCCGCCTCTGAAGCCATATCCTGCAAGCCTTTGCTTTTGATCGTCAATCCGTCAAGGTTGTGGAAATAGCCCTGTGCCAGCGCCCCCGCTTCACGGATCAGGGTCAGGGCAAAGGCATGGCGGGCGCGGATCGGGTCTTGGGTCATCTGGTGCTTTCAGGGTAAGGGGTCAGGTTATTTCCACAGCCAGGCGGCACCGCGCACTCCGCTGGCATCGCCATGCAGATTGCGCCGGATCGGGGTGTGAAACACGGTGGAAAAGGTGCGTTTGGCCAATTCAGGCGGCAGGTCGCGGTACAGTTCATCCACGTTGGACATGCCGCCGCCCATCACCAGCACATCGGGGTCGAGTGTGTTGACCACCGTCGCAAGCCCGCGCGCCACCCGGTCAACATACCGATCCCACAATAGACCGCTGAGCCTGTCACCGGCGCGCATCAGGTCCACGATCTCGCGCGCCTTCAGCGGGTCATTGGTGTGGCGCTGGTAATCCGCTTCAAAGGCGCGACCAGACACCCAGGTTTCCATGCAGCCGTGGCGGCCACAATAGCAGGCCTGCCCCGGAATTTCGCTGATATTGGGGAACGGCAGCGGGTTGTGGCCCCATTCGCCGCCGGAATTGTTCGGGCCATGATGCGCCTTGCCGCCAATGGCAATCCCCGCCCCGGCACCCGAGCCAAGGATCACCGCAAACACCAGGTGATACCCGGCCCCCGCCCCATCGGTGGCTTCGGAGGCGGCAAAACAGTCGGCGTCATTTTCGACCCTGATCTCGCGCTGCAGGGCCGCGATCAGGTCGGCCTCGACCGGACGGCCGAGCAGCCAGGTGGAACTGGCCCCTTTGCCCAACCGGCTGACCGGCTCCAGCGACCCGGGAATCCCGATGCCGATGGTCCCGCGCTGCCCGGTCTGGCTTTCCAGCCCGTCGATCATCTGTTTGATCTGGCGGATACAGCCTTGGTAATCATGGCGCGGGGTATCGATGCGCAGCCGCAGCAGTTCGGCACCATCGCGAGCCATCGCGATGCCTTCGATCTTGGTGCCGCCCCAGTCGATCCCGATCAGCATTCCACTCCCTTAGCCAAGGCGTTTCCCCCGCGAAATCAGCCGATTGGCAAAGATGTGTCACGCGGCCACAGTCGTTGCAACCGGCAATGGTGCCGGTGATTTGCCAACCGGGGCAGCTGGAGGTCACTGCATCACCCGGGAGGTCGCACTACAAGCCACTGTTCCCACGCCGTCCCGGGCCTGACCCGGGACCTCGAAGCTGACGTGGTCCCGGGGGAGTCGAGGTCCCGGATCAAGTCCGGGACGGCGAGGGGTTGCGGGCAAGCTGGGGCCGTCAGCTGAACCGGTTGTCCCGCGGGAAGCCGCGCGGTGCCATCCGGCCTGCGGTTGCCCGCTTGGCCAGCCATTCACCCAGATCGGGCTCAGTGCGGGTCCGGCCTGCCGGGTCTTTCCAGCTGAGCCCGGCTTTCAGATCAAAGGTGATGGCATCGGCCAAGCCGCCGTCCTTGTACTTTTGCAACCTTACACCCTTGCCGCGTGCCATTTCCGGCAGCTCTGACACTGGGAAAACCAACACTTTGCGGTTTTCACCCACCACGGCGACGTGATCGCCGACAACGGCCCGGCACACCAGCGCCTTTGCCGGTGCAGTCACGTTCAGCACCTGTTTACCAGCCCTTGTCTGCGCCAGCACGTCATCACCAGCCACCACAAACCCGTCGCCTTCGGTCGATGCCAGCAACAGCCGCGACCCCGGGCGGTGCAGGAACAGTGCCACCACTTCCGCCTCGTTCGGCAGATCAACCATCAACCGCACCGGTTCGCCCATGCCCCGACCTCCGGGCAGACCGGACCCCGCCAAGGTATAGAACCGACCGTTGCTGGCGAACAGCAGCACCTTGTCGGTGGTTTCGGCGTGCAGGACAAACCGCCCCGCGTCGCCATCCTTGAATTTCAGGTCCTGACCCTCGGGCAGATGCCCCTTCATCCCCCGGATCCAGCCCATTTTCGACAGGACCACCGTCACCGGTTCACGTTCGATCATCGCCTCATACGGCACCTCTTCCGCCTCGGCGGCTTCGGCAAAGCGGGTGCGGCGGGCACCAAGGAGGGTCTGCTTGCCGAACTGCTTTTGCACCTTGGTCAACTCACGGCTGATCTGTTTCCATTGCAACCGGTCCGACGCGAGCAGATCCTCCAGCGCTGCCCGTTCCTTCAGCAAGGCATCGCGTTCCGTGCGCAGCGCCATTTCTTCCAGCTTGCGCAACGAGCGCAGGCGCATGTTCAGAATGGCCTCGGCCTGCACGTCGGTCAGCGACGGGGTCAGCGACGGGGTCAGCGACGGGGTCAGCGACGGGTCATCAGCGTCGGCGGCCAGCTTGACCAAAGGCGACAAATAGTCCCGTTCCGATGTGGCACGGCGCTGAGACACCGACCAGTTTTCGAACATCAAGCCGCGTTTGGGGTCATGATCATAGCGGATGATGTCGATCACCCGGTCCAGGTTCAGAAAGACAATGATGAACCCGTCCAGCACCTCCAGCCGCGCGGCGATCTTTTCCAACCGATGCGTGGACCGCCGCGCCAAGACATCGCGGCGATGGTCGAGAAAGGCCCGCAACACCTCGCGCAGGCTGCAGACCTTGGGCGTACGCCCGTCGATCAGCACGTTCATGTTCAGGTTGAACCGCAGTTCCAGATCGGAATTGCGAAACAGCATCCCCATCAGCAGATCGGGCTCCACCGTCCGGCTGCGCGGCTCGATGACAATGCGGACATCTTCGGCAGACTCGTCACGCACATCACCAAACAGCGGGATCTTCTTCAGCTGGATCAGTTCGGCCAGCCGCTCGATCAGCCGCGATTTCTGCACCTGATAGGGTATTTCGGTGACGACAATCTGCCAGGTGCCGCGCCCCAGATCCTCCACTTCCCATTTCGCGCGCAGCCGGAACGCGCCGCGACCAGTGCGGTAGGTTTCCAGGATCGAGGCGCGGGGTTCCACGATCACGCCGCCGGTGGGGAAATCCGGGCCGGGCACCAGGTCAACCAATGCCGCGTCGCTCAGGTCCGGGTCGCGGATCATTGCATGGCAGGCATCAATCAGTTCATGCAGGTTGTGCGGAGCGATGTTGGTGGCCATGCCAACCGCGATGCCGGAGGAGCCGTTGGCCAGCAGGTTGGGGAATGCGGCGGGCAGCACCTCGGGTTCTTCCAGGGTGCCGTCATAATTGGCGCGGAAATCCACCGCGTTTTCGGTCAAACCCTCCATCAGCGCCTCGGACGCTGCGGTCAGCCGCGCCTCGGTATAGCGCGCGGCGGCGGGGTTATCGCCGTCGATATTGCCAAAGTTGCCCTGGCCGTCGATCAGCGGATAGCGCAGGTTGAACGGCTGCGCCAACCGCGCCAGCGCATCATAGATCGCCTGATCGCCATGCGGGTGATAGTTGCCCATCACGTCACCGGAGATTTTCGCCGATTTGCGAAAGCCCCCGGTCGGGCTCAGCCGCAGTTCGCGCATTGCGTAAAGAATGCGCCGGTGCACCGGTTTCAGCCCATCGCGCGCATCGGGCAGCGCGCGGTGCATGATGGTGGACAGCGCATAGGTCAGATAGCGCTCGCCAATGGCGCGGCGCAGCGTTTCGGTGACGTGCAACGGGGCTGGGACGGAAGGATCGGTTTCATCGCTCATGGCTCCCGTGTAAATCGGGCGGTGGAATCGGTCCAGTGCCGAATGGTGGGGCGACAGGGGGAAAAATGCGGGTTTTGGCGGCGATAGTCTGCGGGCGGGTCACATGACCGGAAATTCCGGTTTTGGGCGCAGCATCCTGATCACCGGCTGTTCTTCGGGCATCGGGTATGATGCGGCGCATGGGTTGCAGCGCGCCGGTTGGCGGGTGTTTGCCACCTGCCGCAAAGCGGCGGATTGTGCCCGGCTGCAAGGTGAAGGGCTGGAAAGCCTGCCGCTGGATCTGGCTGATGAAGCCTCGATCCGTAACGCCCTGACCGAGGTGCTGCACCGCACCGGCGGCACCCTCGATGCGCTCTATAACAATGGCGCCTTTGCCATTCCGGCAGCGACCGAAGACCTGCCGCGCGGCGCGCTGCGCGACATTTTTGAAACCAATCTGTTCGGCACCCACGATCTGACCCGCGCTGTCATCCCGGTGATGCGGGCACAGGGGCATGGCCGGATTTTGAACTGTTCCTCGGTGCTGGGGTTTGTACCGGCGAAATGGCGCGGTGCCTATGTGTCGAGCAAATATGCGCTGGAAGGGCTGAGCGACGTGCTGCGGATCGAAATGCGTGGCACCGGGATTGAGGTGGTGCTGATTGAACCGGGGCCGATCAGCAGCCTGATCCGGCAGAACGCCATCCCGCATTTCGAGCGCTGGATTGATTGGGAGGGTTCGGCCCGGGCCGGGGAATACCGCGAGGGCCTTCTCAAACGGCTGTATCAGGCGCGGGGGCCGGACCGGTTTGAACTGCCCGCCTCTGCCGTCACGGCGGTGATCCTGAAAGCGCTGACCGCCCGCCATCCGCGCGCCCGCTACCGGGTGACCTGGCCCACCCATCTGCTGTGGGCGGCGCGGCGGGTGTTTCCGGTCGCGCTGATGGATTGGCTGATCGCCAAAGGGTAGCGGCGCGACCGGGAGGCTCCGGGTCACCCCCGCTTTCACGGGGGCAGGCCCCGGAGCGCGGCGGGATGCGACGGTTGGACGCTTTTCTTTGCCGGGGTCAAAGGCTAGACAGGGCCGATCCCGCAACGGGATTGCCCGACACAAGGAAGCCACCATGTGGAAAGACCCGCTGTTTCTGCTGGTGGCTTTTGCCATGCTGGTGGTGGTGGTGATTTTGGCGCGCGGCATCGGGTCGATCGGCAAAGGCGGCATTACCGGGGCCAAGAAATCCAACAGGCTGATGCAGTACCGCATCGGGGCGCAGGCGCTGGCGGTGGTGCTGATCCTGATCCTGATCTATCTGCGCCGGGGGACCAACTGATGGTGGTTCTGAACAGGATTTACACCCGCACCGGCGATCAGGGCGAAACCGCGCTGGGCAATGGCGAGCGGGTGGCGAAATATTCGGCGCGGGTTGAAGCCTATGGCACGGTGGATGAGGTCAATGCGACCGTAGGTCTGGCGAAGTTGGCGGCCATGGGCGACATGGCGCGGTTGCTGGCGATGATCCAGAACGATCTGTTCGATCTGGGCGCGGATCTGTGCCTGCCTGACATGGCGGCTGACAGCGCCCGCCCCTATCCGCCGCTGCGGATGATTGCCGCCCAGACCCTGCGGCTGGAGGCGGAGATTGATGCGATGAACGAAAGGCTGCAGCCGCTGCGGAGCTTCATCCTGCCGGGGGGGACGCCGCTGGCGGCGGCGCTGCACCTGTGCCGCACCACTTGTAGGCGGGCCGAGCGGCTGGTGGTGGCGCTGGCGGCGGGCGAACAGGTCAACCCCGAGGCGGTGCGATTTTTGAACCGGTTGTCGGACTGGTTCTTCGTGGCGGGACGCATTGCCAATGACGATGGCCGCGCCGATGTGTTGTGGGTGCCGGGGGCGGGGCGGTGAGATGTCCCGAGACGGGACATTTTTGAAGTGTGCGATTCCAATGGGTTAGGCGCTTCTGGTAAAGAAGAATTAACCTTTTCCGCCGTTTGCGCACGATTTTGGCAGGTTTTCGGCTCCCCCCCCCCGTGCCTTATGCCGCAGCCCCGTGTGGCGTGGTTGCGACGGATCGTGTCGATTTTCGGCTGTCACCGGCGGGACAGACCGTTTATGACCCGACGAAAGTTTCGTCGAAAGTTTCCACTGCCGTTGGGCAGATCAGGGGGAGAACGCAATGAAGGTTCTGGTGCCGGTCAAGCGGGTGATCGATTACAACGTCAAGGTCCGGGTCAAGGCCGATGGCACCGGGGTTGATCTGGCCAATGTGAAGATGTCGATGAACCCGTTTGACGAGATCTCGGTGGAGGCCGCCCTTCGCCTGCGCGAAGCCGGGGTGGCAACCGAGATTGTCGTGGTTTCGATCGGCGTCAGGCAAAGCCAGGAAACCCTGCGGACCGCATTGGCGATGGGGGCAGACCGGGCGATCCTGATTGAGGCCACCGCCGATGTGCATGTGGATATCGAACCGCTGGCCGTTGCCAAGCTGTTGGCGGCTGTGGTGCGTGACGAAGCACCGGGGCTGGTGATCTGCGGCAAACAGGCGATCGACAATGACATGAACGCCACCGGGCAGATGCTGGCGGCGCTGCTGGGCTGGTCGCAGGCCACCTTTGCCAGTGAACTGACGGTGACGGGCGACAGGGCCACGGTGACCCGCGAAGTTGACGGCGGCTTGCAGACCATTGCGGTGAAACTGCCCGCGATCATCACTGTCGATCTGCGGTTGAACGAGCCGCGCTATGCCAGCCTGCCCAACATCATGAAAGCCAAGAAGAAAGAACTGGCGGAAAAGACCCCGGCGGACTACGGCGTCGATGTGACGCCCCGGCTGAAGGTGCTGAAGACTGTGGAACCTGCCGGGCGCAAGGCCGGGGTAAAGGTCGGCTCGGTCGATGAGTTGATTGCGAAACTGCGCGACGAAGCGGGGGTGCTGTGATGGCTGTTCTGTTGCTTGCCGATGTGGTTGAGGGTCAGCTTGCCACCGATCAGGTGGCCAAGGCGCTGACCGCCGTCAAGTCGCTGGGTCCGGTGACGGTGCTGGTGGCGGGCATGGGCGGCGATGCCGCCGCAGCCGAGGCGGCGACATTGCAAGGCGTGGCACGCGTGCTGTTTGCCGATGCCCATGTCTATTGCCATGCAATGGCAGAGCCGACTGCGGCGCTGATCCGCTCCCTCGCCGGGGATTATTCGCACATCGTCGCGGCCTCGGGTGCCTTTTCCAAATCGGTGCTGCCCCGGGTGGCGGCGCTGTTGGATGTGATGGTCATCTCTGAAGTGGTGGCGGTGGTCGATGCCCAGACCTTTGAACGCCCGATCTATGCCGGCAATGCGATCCAGACCGTGGTCTCGGCGGATGCCACCAAGGTGATGACGATCCGCACCGCGACGTTTGACGCTGCAGGCAACGGCGGTGCTGCTCCGGTGGAAAAGATCGCAACCGCCGCCGATGGCAGCCTGTCGGCCTGGATCGAAGACAAGGTCGCCTCCAGCGACCGGCCGGAACTGACCAGCGCCGGGATCGTGGTATCGGGCGGCCGTGGCATGGGCAGTCAGGAAAACTTTGCCATCATCGAACAACTGGCCGACAAGCTGAATGCTGCCGTAGGCGCCTCCCGCGCCGCAGTTGATTCGGGCTATGCCCCGAATGACTGGCAAGTGGGTCAGACCGGCAAGGTGGTGGCGCCGGATCTGTACATCGCCATCGGGATATCCGGGGCGATCCAGCATCTGGCCGGGATGAAGGACAGCAAGGTGATCGTCGCCATCAACAAGGACGAAGAGGCACCGATCTTTCAGGTCGCCGATTACGGTCTGGTGGCCGACCTGTTCACCGCTGTGCCGGAGTTGATCGCCAAACTGTGACGGCGGGCTGCGGCATCAGGCCCCCCACCCCCAACCCCTCCCCCGCCAGCGGGAGAGGGGAGAGCCCTGCGGGGCAGGCGGGATTGCGCAGGCAACGGTCGTAACCGGAATTCCCCCCCAGCGCCACGCCGCTCCGGGCCTGACCCGGAGCCTGCTGCCTGCCGGGATCATGCCAACAGTCCCTTGAACGGACCCTTGCTCTGCCTCCCCCTTGGTGGGGAGGGCCAGGGTGGGGGTCGCTCCAGCCATTGAGTTCAGGATGGAATGCCGCGCAGAATCCGCTGCATGACAGTCCCCCACCCTAACCCTCCCGATGAGGGGGAGGGGATTTCTGTGCAGCCTTGGACAATCGAAAAGAGTCCCTTCAAGGCACCGTTGGTGTGAGCTATTCCACGCCGCCCCGGAGCCTGCCCCTGCGAAAGCAGGGGTGATCCGGGGCCTCGGGTCAAAGGGCAGGCCTTGTGGACTCGAGGTCCCGGATCAAGTCCGGGACGGCACCCGAAAGCGGAGACCGACGCACCCGGTTTTCAACCGAAAACCGCCCCTCATGCCAACAGTCCCTTGAATGGACCCTTGCTTTGCCTCCCCCTTGCTTGGGAGGGCCGGGGTGGGGGTCGCTCCAGCCATTGAGTTCAGGATGGAATGCCGCGCAGAAACCGCTGCATGACAGTTCCCCACCCTAACCCTCCCGATGAGGGAGAGGGGATTTCTGTGCGGCCTTGGACAATCGAAAAGAGTCCCTTCAAGGCACCGTTGGGATCACAGCATCCGTTCGACCACCGGCGCCAGCGCTGCCGCCACCTCTTCATGCAGCAGCGGTCCCGGGGTTTCCTGTGCCGCCGGTTCTTCCATGCTGGAATAGACCTTGCCGTCCAGCCCGGCGTTGCGGGCCTGGGCCGAGGCCACCACTTCGACCACATCGGTGGCATAGGGGCGGATCGCCTCGATCATGGCGCGGTTGACCAGCACCGGGTCGAGACCCAGGCCGCCGATCCTGTTTGCCGCTTCCGGGGGGTGGTTCGACAGCCACAACACCACGGTTCGCCCTTCGGTCTTGCCAAGCAACAGCTTCATCCGGGCCACCCAGGCAACCCGCAATTCCTCTGCCACCAAGGTGAAGCGTTCCGGTGACAGGGTCAGCAGCGCCGACAGCATGTGGCGGGTAAAGTGGAACTCGGTGAAGTCCACCTCCCGGTAGATCGCTTTCAGCAGGGTTGATGCCCGCAAGAACCGGTCATTGCGCCGGGGGTGCACGGCATAGAACCGGTTAGAGGTGTTATGCGCCCCCGTCACCTGCACCACGGTGACCCGCGCCTTGACACAGGCGTCAATCACCGCCGGGTCGTTGATATAGACATCGGTGCCGGCATTGACGCAGCCAAAATTGACCATCGGGACGCCCGTGGCCGCTTCGACCAGCGCCGGATAGGGCTGGGCGATGAACTTGCCATAGGTTTCCGTGCCCCCCAGCACCGCGCAATAGGCCCCCTCCAGCGTGCGGCGCGGACCGCGAAACAGCAGTTTCGATGTGCCATACCGGCACGGAAAATAGTCAAGGGCGCACTCGCCCAAGCGTTCATAGGTCATACCACCCACCATTGTTTCCGACTCACCCGGGATCAAGTTGCGCTGGGGGGGTTGCCAAATGGCTAAAGTCGGCAGTTGAGGCAAATTGCCGCCATTCCCGCAGCGCAGCATGTGCCGTGGCCTTGGTGCTTGCACCGGGACCCTGCCGCCGCCTATGGTCACCTTGGCCTGAAGGGGAGCGTCATGGAAATCAAGTCGGTCGGTGTGGTTGGTGCGGGCCAGATGGGCAATGGCATCGCCCATGTCTTTGCCCTGTCGGGCCATGACGTGCTGATGACCGACATTTCCGCCGACATGCTGGGCAAGGCGGTGGCACAGATCGGGCGCAATATCGACCGGCAAGTGGCGCGCGGCAAGGTGACCGAAGGGGAAAAGGCTGCGGCACTGGCGCGTATCCGCACCACCGCAACGCTGGCAGAGCTTGGTCAGTGCGATCTGATCATCGAAGCGGCAACCGAAAAGGAGCCGGTGAAGATTGCCATTTTCGAACAGCTGGTGCCGCATCTGAAGCCGGAGACCATCCTGACCTCCAACACCTCGTCGATCTCGATCACCCGGCTGGCCAGCCGCACCGACCGGCCGGAAAAGTTCATGGGGTTCCATTTCATGAACCCGGTGCCGGTGATGCAGCTGGTGGAGCTGATCCGCGGTATCGCCACCGATGACGCCACCTATCAGGCCTGTCTGGCGGTGGTGGAAAAGATCGGCAAGACTTCCTCCAGTTCCGAGGATTTCCCCGCCTTTATCGTCAACCGTCTGCTGATGCCGATGATCAACGAGGCGATTTACACGCTTTATGAAGGGGTTGGGTCGGTCAAAAGCATCGACACTTCGATGAAACTTGGGGCCAATCACCCGATGGGGCCGCTGGAACTGGCGGATTTCATCGGGCTCGATACCTGTCTTGCCATCATGAATGTGCTGCATGAAGGGCTGGCGGATACCAAATACCGCCCCTGCCCGCTGTTGACCAAATATGTCGAGGCCGGTTGGCTGGGGCGCAAGTCGCAGCGCGGCTTTTATGACTATCGCGGGCCGGAACCGGTGCCGACGCGCTGACTACTGCCCTTTGAGATCCAGCGTCCGTTGCCGCAACCAGGCGACAAAGCCGCGCGGATTGCTGGCCCAGGGCTCGATCTCGGCGCGGGTGATCGGTTCACCAATCACCGGGCGCTGCGGCTTGTTCAGCGCATAGGCCACTTCATGCAGCAACAGCCCCTGCCGCAGGGTGGGAGAGATCTTGTTGGCGATCTGGTAGGCGCGGGAATTCTGGCCGGGAAAGTAGATCGGCAGCACCACGGCACCGGATCGTTGCACCATCTTGGCGGTAAAGACGTTCCATTCCGCCTCGATTGCCAAGCCAAAGAAATCCGCCGATGTGGCGACCTGACCCGAAGGGAACAGGATCACCACCCCGCCTTCGGCCAGATGGTTCATCGCGATTTCGCGCATTTCGATACCCTTTTTCAGGGAATTCTCTTCATGCGGAAACGGAACCGGCACCATGTGATAGGCAATTTCATCGATTCCGGACAAAAGACTGCGGGTCAAAATCTTGAAATCGCCGCGCACCTGCATCACCAGCCGCGCCATCACCAGCCCATCCACCAGCCCGTGCGGATGATTGGCCACCACCACAACTGCGCCGGTTTTCGGAATCCGCGCCACCTGCTCTGCCGGGGTGGTCAGCGGAATTCCCATCACATCCAGCGCACGCTGCCAAAAGGCCAGGCCGCGCGCCGGCCCCTGTTTTTCAAACCGCCGGATCAGCCGCAACAGGGTGAATTTGCCGGTCAGCCATTCGATGGCACGGATGGTCAGAACCTTGCGGGGGTCGGTGAATGTACCGGAATAGGACAAGCGGCGCTTGTCATAGGGTCGGTAGGTTGGGTCGCCAACAAATCCCGAATGCTCCGCACGATCTACCAAAGGCGTTCCGTCCTCCAAGGCGACGCAGTCCCGGCTCAGAATTCCTCGCCAAACCGATCCGCAACCAGCGCCTGCAGCGCATCTGCCAACTGGGCAGCCTGTGCCCCGCTGGTTCGCACCTCAATAGAGGTTCCCTTCGAGGCTGCCAACATCAAAAGCCCCATGATACTGTCGCCAGAGACCGCCATTCCGTCGCGGCTGACCTCTGCCGTCGCGTCGAACCGTTCCACCACTTCGACAAAGCGGGCAGAGGCACGGGCATGCAGGCCTTTTTCATTGATGATCGGCAGCACAAAAGTCATTGCGGCAGTCATTGCGTCTGTGCATCCACGCGGTAGCTGTTCATGTATTTCCGCGCCGCTTCCAATGCGCCATCCACCGCCTGTGGCACCGTGAGGTTGCGCGACTTTGCCAGCTTGATCAGCATCGGCAGATTGGCCCCATAGACAATGCGGCGATTGGCGGGGCGGCAAGCCAGCAACGACAGGTTCGACGGCGACCCGCCAAACATGTCGGTCACCACCACCACACCGTCGCCGCCATCCACCGCATCGGCAGCCGCACAGATTTCAAACTGCTTCTGGTGGCGGTCGTGGTCTTCCTCGATCGAAATGGCTACAACGCCCGGTTGTTTGCCCACGACGTGTTCGACAGCCGCGAGATATTCCCGCGCCAAGCCCCCATGTGCGACAATGACGATGCCGATCAACCTAAGCTATCCTGTCAAAGCGCCGGGCGATACAGTTTCGCGGCGCTCCAGTTCCCGGTGACGTTTAGACACTTGCCATCCGGCATCTGCAAGCGCCTTTGCCAGCTTTTCTGCAACGGCAACGGAACGGTGTTGCCCTCCGGTACATCCGAAGCCGATGGCCAGGTGGGTTTTGCCCTCTTCGACCTGTGCCGGCAGCAATAACAGGGTGATTTCGCGGACCAGCCGGAAAAATTCGGCAAAGCGCGGGTCAGCTTCGACATAGTCTGCAACTGCTGCGTTGCGGCCATCCTGTGCACGCAGCCCCTCCTGCCAATGCGGATTGGCCAGGAACCGGCAGTCAAAAATCATGTCCACCCCGCGCGGCACGCCGCGTTTGTAAGAAAAGCTGTGCACCGATACCGCCGGGCGGCTGGTGGCATCGGTGCCGAAGAACCGGCCGATTTCGGCGCGCAGATCGTGCGGCGACATTTCAGAGGTATCCACCAGCACGTCGGCCCGGACCTTGATCGGGCGCAGCAGGTCAATCTCTTGCGCCACCCCCACCGCAGGTTCGTCTGCCGGGGTCAGCGGGTGGCGGCGGCGGGTTTCGGAATAGCGCCGCACCAGCGCATCGGGGTGGCAATCGAGATACAGCAGGTCCAGCGCCACATCAGGATTGCGGGTCAACAAATCCACCAGTTCGATCAGCGCCGTGGCGGAAAATTCGCGGTTGCGCACATCAATGCCCAAGGCAATCGGGCGGCCCAGCGGCGGGCCATCCAGCAGGCGTGGCACCAGGCTCAGCGGCAGATTGTCAATCGCCTCATACCCCAGATCCTCCAGCGCATGAATCGCGGTGCTGCGCCCGGCACCCGAGGGGCCGGTGACCAGCAGCAGCCGGTGGCCAGTGGCGCTGGCAGGGCCAGTGCGGGTCAGCACAGTGGGAATCGGGTCGCGGCGGTTCATGGCGGATCCAGGTTGTTGGGCCCTATATAATGCAGGATGGCGGCGGGAAAATGGCCCCCCTCGACCTTGTGAAGCAGCGGCAAGGCAATTCCATGCCAACTGCGGCTTTGGGGTGGCGGCATCCGGCGGGTGGTGGTGTGATCCAGGTCGATGGCCAGGACCAGCCGCGCCTGTTGCAACGGCAAAACCCGGATCACCCCGATGCCCCGGGCCTCGATCAGGCCCAGCAGCGGCGCCGGGGCACGGGCAAGCAGTGCGTCACCTTGCCGCAGCAGCAGCGTGCGGTCATCCGCCACCAGCCGCGCCCCCAAGGCCATCAGTTGCAGGGCAAGCGTCGATTTGCCGGTGCCGGAAGCCCCCAGAATCATCAGCCCCCGGTCAGGGCCAAAAGCGACGGTGGTGGCATGAATGCCAGAGGGGGAGTTGCCGGATTGCGCCAGGCCAGACTGGTCCAGGCCAGACTGGTCCAGGCCAGACGGAGTTGAACCAGACGGAGACGAACCGGACGGCGACAAATCATCGGAGACTGCACCGGACGGAGTTGAACCAGACGATGCCAATTTGGAAAAAGCCAAATTTGGAGACGCCAAATCTGGCGCACCTGCACCTGACTGCGCCAAGGCAGACAGACCCAGACCAGATTTCCCGGAACCAGACCGGGCAGCGTCCGCCGCCCCGGCCTCGTTTGCACCGGTCACACTGGCAGACCCACCACAAAGCGGGCACCCAGCGGGTCTGATGTCACGTCGGCATCGGTGGGGCGGATGTTTTCGGCCCAGATCACCCCGCCATGCGCCTCGACGATCTGTTTGGAGATTGACAGCCCAAGGCCGGAGTTGTTGCCGAACTGCCCCGAGGGACGTTCGGAATAGAAGCGCTGGAACACCTTGGTCAACGCCGCCTCGGGGATGCCGGGGCCGGTATCTTCCACCACCACCAACACGCGGTTTTCGCGTTTGCGAGCCCAGACCCGCACCGCGTCGCCGTCTTCGCAGAACGACACCGCATTGGTGATCAGGTTGACGAACACCTGCGCCAGCCGCGCCTCCAGCCCATGCAGGATGATCGGTTCGGCCGGCAGGTCGGAAATCAGCTCTACCCCCTTTTCGGCGGCTTCGCGGCCCAGGTGGTCGTTGATATTTCCAAGGGTTTTCAGCAGGTTGAACGGCTCTTCTTCTTCCTTGACCAGCTCGCTGTCCAGCCGTGAGGCGTTGGAGATGTCGGACACCAGCCGGTCCAGCCGCCGCACGTCATGTTCGATCACCTCCAGCAGGCGTTCGCGCTGGTCATCCCGTTTGGCCACCCGCATGGTGCCAACAGCGGACCGCAGCGAGGCTAGGGGGTTCTTGATCTCATGCGCCACATCGGCGGCAAACTGTTCGTTGGCGTCGATCCGGTCATACAGCGCCGCCACCATGCCGCGCATCGCGATGGACAGGCGGCCGATTTCATCGGGTCGCGCCGCCAGATCGGGGATGCGGACCCGCGACGGCGTCATCTTGCGGGCATGTTTGTCGCGGCCAATTTCGGCAGCGGCGGCAAGGTCGGCCAACGGGTTGGCGATGGTCGAGGCCAGCACCAGGCTGAGGCCGATTGACACCAGAATGGCGACCACGAACATCTGCAACACCTGTTCGCGTTCATTGCGCACCAGTTTGTCGATCTCGCCGGCGGCCGAGGTAACAATCAGAACCCCCAACGCCTGTGACCCGAAATCGGCGCTGCCCAATTGCGGGTTGGGTTGCAAAATGGGGGTGGCGACTGAGAACAGCGTGTTGCCAACGTCATCGCGTGAGGTGTTGACGCTGGTGCCACTGTCGGCGTGGGCAAAGACATCGCGCGCCAATGCCTCGGCGTTGAAGTCCGGCGGGTCGCCCTGGCCCGAGGTCAGAATGCTGGAAATCGACTCCGACACCCAATCCAGAAACCCGATGATCACGGTGGAGCGTACTTCGCGGGTCAGGCCGTTCACATCGGTCTGTTGCCGGGGTAACCCGACCGACGAGGCCAGCAAATTCCCTTGCAGATCAAACACAAACGCCTCTGCCCCGGGGGACAGGCTGATGCCGGACAGGCTGCGTTTCACATCCAGCACTTCGGCCAGTCGCGGCGCGGCGCCAGTGCCGACATCGGGCAACTGCACCTCGAACATGTCGGCGACCAGTCGGGCCTCGGCCACCAACCCGCGTTCGCGCTGCAACACCAGTGAATCGCGGAACGGGTTCATGTACAGAACCCCCGCCACCAGAATGATCAGCGCCAGCAGGTTGAAGGTGATGATCTTGCGCGCCAGCGGCGAGCGGTTCAGCGAGATGAATCCCCGCCTTTCCCGCTTTTCACGCAGCTGATTTTCCATTTCCGCATCCGGGGCGACCCAGTCATCGCCCAGCAGCACATCTGCGCTGCGGGCGGGTTTGGCATCCCGCAGGGACATGGGGGCCGCTGCGGTCATTCTTCGTTGTATCTGTAGCCGATGCCATACAGGGTTTCGATCGCCGAAAAGTCATCGTCGACCATCCGCAGCTTCTTGCGCAGGCGTTTGATATGGCTGTCGATGGTGCGGTCATCGACATAGACCTGATCGTCGTAGGCCACATCCATCAGCTGGTCGCGGCTTTTCACGAAACCGGGGCGGGTCGCCAAAGCCTGCAACAGCAGAAATTCGGTGACGGTCAGCGACACCTCCAGCCCTTTCCAGTTCACCGAATGGCGCAACGGATCCATGGTCAGCGAGCCGCGCACCATCACCTTGGTTTCTTCGGTGGTGGCCACTTCGCCGGTATTCACCACCTCCTGGCGGCGCAGCAGGGCGCGGATCCGTTCGACCAGCAGGCGTTGGCTGAACGGCTTTTTCACATAGTCATCAGCCCCCATCCGCAGGCCCAGAACCTCGTCGATCTCATCATCCTTGGAAGTGAGAAAGATCACCGGCATCGCCGATTTCTGGCGCAGCCGCTGCAACAGGTCCATCCCGTCCATCCGGGGCATCTTGATATCCAGCACTGCCATGTCTGGCAGGCGTTTGTTGAAGGCGTCCAACGCGGACTGACCATCATTATAGGTTTCGACTTCAAAACCCTCTGCCTCAAGAGTCATCGAAACCGACGTCAGGATATTCCTGTCGTCGTCCACCAGGGCGATCCTCGACATGTGCGGCTTCCTTGTACTGCTCTGTTGCCTGTTTTTCTGGTCACAATCCGGGTTCTGCCGCATGGAAGCAACACCTAAGTGCGAATCACCCTGCAGACCCCCCGGTATCGGACCCGAAAAATCGTAAGGTTTGACTAATTTGTCTCACTTGATGCTTTTGGTCACCGGGTGGCGACAATGGTTGCGCTAAATCGAAGTTGATTGCGCTAACAGCAAAACAGGCGCTTTTCGCACGTATAATCATCATGTTACAAAGTAGGGACCAAGCGGCACCGGCCAAAGGGCTGCCCCCTTGACTCTTTGCGTGATTTTTTCCTTCCCCAGTGCAACAGGAACACGATTATGAGCCAACTCCGCCACAACCCGGACCGCACGCTTGACAAGCAAGGGATCACAGGGCTGGACGCGGCTTATTACAACCAGAGCGAACCGGCGCTGATGCAGGCGGCGGTGGCGCGGGGCGAAGGCGTGCTGGGCAATGGCGGCGCGCTGCTGGTTACCACCGGCACCCACACCGGGCGGTCGCCGAAAGACAAGTTCGTGGTGCAGAGCGCCCTGACCGAAAACACCATCTGGTGGGACAACAACGCCGCGATGACGCCGGGGGCGTTTGACCGGCTGCATGCCGATATGCTGGCCCACATGCAGGGCCGCGATTACTTTGTGCAGGACCTTTATGCCGGGGCCGATCCGGCGCACCGGCTGGATGTCCGGGTTGTCACCGAACTGGCTTGGCATGCTTTGTTCATCCGCCACCTGTTGCGCCGCCCCGATGCCGCTGAACTGGCAGCCTTTGTCGCCGATACCACCATCATCAACTGCCCGTCGTTCACCGCCGATCCGGCCCGCCACGGCTGCCGCTCCGGCACGGTGATTGCGCTGAACCTCGATGCGCGGCTGATCCTGATCGGCGGCACCGCCTATGCCGGCGAGAACAAAAAGGCAGTGTTTACCCTGCTGAACTACCTGTTGCCCGAAAAGGGCATCCTGCCGATGCATTGCTCCGCCAACCACGCCCCCGGCAATCCGGTCGATGCAGCGGTGTTTTTCGGCCTGTCGGGCACCGGCAAGACCACGCTGTCAGCGGACCCGTCGCGGATTTTGATCGGTGATGATGAACATGGCTGGTCTGACCGCGGCATCTTCAACTTTGAAGGCGGCTGCTATGCCAAGACCATCAACCTGAGCGCCAGGGCCGAGCCGGAGATTTATGCCACCACCCACCGCTTCGCCACTGTGGTGGAAAACATGGTGCATGACCCCGACACCCTGGCGCTGAACTTCGCCGATGACAGCCTGACCGCCAACACCCGCTGCGCCTACCCGCTGGACTATATCTCCAACGCCTCGGCCTCGTCGCTGGGCGGGCATCCGCGCCATGTCATCATGCTGACCTGCGATGCCTTTGGCGTGTTGCCGCCGATTGCAAGGCTGACCCCGGCACAGGCGATGTACCACTTTCTGTCCGGCTTCACCTCGAAGGTGGCGGGGACCGAACAGGGGGTGACCGAGCCGCAACCGACGTTTTCCACCTGTTTCGGCGCCCCTTTCATGCCGCGTCGGCCAGAGGTCTATGGCAAACTGCTGCAGGCCAAGATCGCGAAACAGGGTGCCAGCTGCTGGCTGGTCAACACCGGCTGGACCGGCGGTGCCTATGGCACCGGTAGCCGCATGCCGATCCGCGCCACCCGCGCCCTGCTGGCCGCGGCGCTGGATGGCTCGCTTGCCACCGGAGGCTTCCGCCGCGACCCCAACTTCGGCTTTGAGGTGCCGTTGTCGGCGCCGGGCGTCGAAGACAGCCTGCTGGACCCGCGCCGGACCTGGGCCGATCCTGCGGCCTATGACAAGGCCGCGCACCAGCTGGTCGGCATGTTTGCCGCCAATTTTGCCCAGTATGTGCCGTTCATTGATGCCGATATCAGGGCAGCGGCGATTTGAGCCGGTTCTTGTTCCGAGCGAAGGCCGGGGGTTTCACACCCCCCGGACCCCCGGTGGAGTATTTTTCCGAAAAACAAACCTGCGGCCGGGATGAAGGGGGAAAGGGCTGTCGGGACGGCAGCGGCCAGTTTT
>JAYTDA010000416.1:0-1864 GCA_043736155.1 Paracoccaceae bacterium
CTGGCCACCGGCACCTCGATGCTGGCCACCGGGTCCGACATTGGCGGGTCGATCCGGATCCCGGCCTCGGCCTGCGGGGTGGTCGGCTACAAGCCGCCCTATGGCCGCAATTCCGATGACCCGCCGTTCAACCTCGATTTCTACTGCCACACCGGCCCCTTGGCGCGCAGCGTCCGCGACGCGATCCTGCTGCAGAACACCATCACCGGCCCGCATCCGCGCGACATCACCACGCTGCGGCCCAAGCTGACCCTGCCCTATGAGATGAAACCGGCCAAGGGCATGAAAGTGGCGTTTTCCATGGACCTCGGCCTGTTCGAGGTGGACCCCGAGGTGCAGCGCAACACGCTGACCGCGCTGCAGGTTTTCCGCGATCTGGGGGCGGAAGTGACCGAGATCGCGACGGGCTTTCCCCTCAATGCCCTGCACAGCGGGCTGGATTATCTGGCGCATATCTTTGGCGCCTACCTCGCCCCGCTGCTGGAGGAACACGCCGACAAGATGACCCCCTATTGCCGCCATCTGGCCGAACTGGGGCGGACGTCAAAGGCCACCGACTTCGTCGCCTCGCTGGAGATGGCGGCGGCGATGTACACCGGGTTCGGGCCGAAGTTCGAGAAATATGACGTGTTAATCTGCCCGACCCTCGCCCTGCCCGCAGTGCCTGCGGTGTTTGATTCGACCCGGGATACCGTGCTGATCAACGGCCAAAAGGTGGACCCGTTTCTCGGCTGGGCGATGACGGTGCCCTTCAACATGCTGTCGCGGCTGCCGGTGCTGGCGGTGCCGTCGGGCCATGCAGCCAATGGCGTGCCGACCGGCATCCAGATCGTCGGGCGCAGCTATTGCGATGCCGATGTGTTCCGCGCCGGGCTGGCCTATGAGGCGGCGGTCGGCGGCTGGTTCGGGACGGCGGCAACCCGCCCCGCCATTTGACCGCGCGCAACCAAGTCTCCCCCCACACCGTCGCTGAACCAAAGGGAGAGCCTGATGCGATTTGACCTGATCGGACGGCTGCTGCTGGCGGCATTCTTCGCCATCGGCGCGGTGCAAAAGATCACCGACCCGGCGGTGGTTCAGGGGCTGCTGCCGGTTTCGTGGACACCTTGTTAAGCTAGCATAGCGCGGTCCTCGAACTCCACTGGGCTTAGATAGCCTAGGGTCGAATGTCGGCGGGTTGGGTTATAGAACCGCTCAATGTAATCGAACACGTCGGCGCGGGCGGCGTCGCGGGTCCGGTAGACTTTCCGCGCGGTGCGTTCCGTCTTCAGTGATGAGAAGAAGCTCTCCATCGCGGAATTGTCCCAGACGTTGCCCGACCGGCTCCTCGAACATGTGATGCCATGGTCGGTCATCAGTCGCTGGAACTGTTGGCTGGTGTATTGGCTGCCCTGGTCCGAATGGTGCAGAAGCTTGTCAGCCTTGCCCCGACGCCAGACGGCCATGATCAGGGCGTCCATTACCAAGGTTGCATCCCTGTCGCCCTTCATTGACCAGCCGACGATCCGCCTGGAAAAAAGGTCAAGAACGACCGCGACATATAGCCAACCTTCGGCGGTCCAGATGTAGGTGAAGTCAGCCACCCACTTCTGGTTCGGCCGTTCGGCAGAGAAGTCCCGATCCAGCACATTGTCGGCTATGACCGAGCGTTCGGCGGTGTCCTTGGGCAACCCCCGCCGTTTTGGCCTCGCCCGCAAGCCATTCAGCCGCATCAGGCGTTCGACATGATGCAATCCGCAGGCCAAGCCCTCGGCCAGAACATCGCGCCAGACCCGGCGTGCACCATAGGTCCGGTCGCTGCGCTTGAAGCTCTTGCCGATCTCCAGCACCAAAGTCTCGTCATAAACCGCCCGATCACTGGGGC
>JAYTDA010000417.1:0-16131 GCA_043736155.1 Paracoccaceae bacterium
CTGGCCCCAACAGCTGAAATTCTTGCGGTTTATGACGCCTTTGGCCCCCAGTCCCATGACAAAGTCGCGTTTGTCCTCGTCGGAAATCACCCCGATCGCATTGGCCCCGGCGGTGTTGATCAGCTGAATCGCATAGGAGCCGAGGCCGCCCGACGCCCCCCAGACCAGCACGGTGTCGCCCGGTTTCAGGATATGCGGGCGGTGGCCGAACAGCATGCGGAATGCGGTGGCCAAGGTCAGGGTGTAACAGGCGGATTCTTCCCAGGTCAGATGCTTTGGCCGTGGCATCAGCTGCTGGCTTTGCACCTTGGTGAACTGGGCAAACGAGCCATCGGGGGTTTCATAGCCCCA
Organism: Paracoccaceae bacterium; assembly: GCA_043736155.1. GTDB lineage: Bacteria > Pseudomonadota > Alphaproteobacteria > Rhodobacterales > Rhodobacteraceae > JANNRR01. The sequence goes on from JAYTDA010000417.1 coordinate 352, forward strand.
GATCCGCTGGCTGGGCGAAAACATCGGGTCGCCGCCGTTGCATTCCTCATCATCGCCATCGTCCTGATTGCAGTGGATCACCACTTCATCGCCGACTTTCCAGCGTTTGACCTTGTCGCCGACTTTCCACACGATCCCGGAAGCGTCTGACCCGGCGATGTGATAGGGCGAGGCATGGCCATCCAGCGGGCTGATCGGAATGCCCAGGGCGGCCCAGACGCCGTTGTAATTGACCCCGGCGGCCATCACCAGAACCAGCACTTCGCTGCTGTCAATCGCCCAGGTATCGACCACTTCGACCTGCATCGCCGTATCGGGTTCGCCGTGGCGGTCCTTGCGGATCGCCCAAGCGTACATCTTTGCGGGCACATGACCCAGCGGCGGCATCTCGCCGACCTCATACAGGTCTTTGCGGGGCGCATCGTAAGTTGCGATGGAGCGGTTGGTATCCAGTGCCATGGCTGCCTCGTTTCGGGATGCTGCGGCGCAGAATCAGCGCTGCTGCCAACCGATACAAACGGACCACTAATTTTACAACCAAAAACTATCTCAAAACGAAATTTTATTTCAACTCCGATTTTGCGGCGCCGCCGTCATCCGGGGCACCGGCAGCGACTGTCACAGCATCCGCCAGCAGTTGCGAGATCGAGGCGGCGTAAAAGCCCAGCAGCGCCGTCTCTGCCGGATTGGCGGCCACGGTACCGCCGTCCTCGACAATCAGCCGGCGCAGCGCCAGCATGTGCAACCCGTACTCGACAGCGATCTTGTCCTGGCCCTGTGGCAGATGCACATAGGCCCCGGCGGCGCGCAGCTGGTTCAGCAAATCATAGGCCCGCGCAGCCAGCGCTTCGCGGGTCAGCGGCCCTTCGGCCATCAGCAGCACCGTACTGACCAACGGTACCGGCAGCACCGGCACCAATGCCCTGATCCGCGCCATCAGCAAGGCACCTAACGCCTCGGTTTGCAGATCGGGCTGATCCAGCCGCAACTGTGCCAGCGAAATCGGCGAGCCAAAGCTGACAGCGGCATAGCCGAACTTCTGAAACCGCCCCCGGATCTTCTGCCACAGATGTTTGGCAAAAAACCACAGGATCGAGCTGATCCTGGCGCGAAACCGGCGTTCTCCCACCTGATGCGCGCCAATCAGAACCCGGTCTTCCATCACCCGGTCATAGTTCAGCGCCACCGGGATAAAGATCACATCCCGCCCCTTGGCCGGATCAACCCCGGTCACGATGTAATTCAGCAACCCCAGCCTGGCCTCACCGACCCGGCCATCCAGGCTTAACCCGCCTTCGGGGAAAATCGCCTGCGTCACCCCTTCGGCGGTTGCCATCTGGACATAGCGCGCCAGCACCCGGCGATACAGCGGGTTGCGCGATCTGCGGCGGATGAAATAGGCCCCCATCGCCCGGATCAGCCGTGAAATCGGCCAGATCCGCGCCCATTCGCCCACGGCATAGGACAGCGCCGACCGGTCCGCCGCCAGATAGGTGACCAGCACATAATCCATGTTGGACCGGTGGTTCATCACAAACACCACCGTCGCGTCCGGGTCGATCGTGCTGAGCGCCGCTTCGTCAAACCGGCCCAGCCGCACCCGGTACAACAGCCGCGACAGCCAGCGTGCCAACTGGATCGCCACCCCGAAATAGACCGCTGCCGAAAAGCTGGGCACGATTTCGCGGGCATAGGACCGGGCCTGCTGAAACGCCACGCTTTCGGGCACCCCGGCCTCGGCGGCATGATCGACCACCGCCTGCATCACCGCCGGATCATAGCTCAGCCGGATAATCATATCCTGGCGCTGCATCAGCTTGAACGGTTCAATCGGCCGCACCAGCCGCGTGTTCAGCCGTGCCACCACCTTTTCCATCCGGCGTCGAAAGTACCAGCGCACCGACGGCGCCAGAATCCGGTCCAGCGCCGCAATCGCCGCCAGCACCAGCGCCAGGATCACCAGCCACAGCGGCAGCGTCACGGTGGCTGTCATCGGACTACCGGTTCAAGGCGCATCGGGCGGCAATCTTACCGGAAGGCCAGCACGGCAAACAGCACAGTCAGCGTCAGCAAGGCAACATTTGCCAGTGCCAGCATCGGTGCCCGCGCCTGCGCCGCCGCGTCGCCCTTGCCCATCCGTCTGGCATTGAACCCCGACAGGATCACCGTGGCGGTCAACAGCAGAACCACCACCATCTTGATTGAAAACCATGGCCCCAGTGGCACACCACCATACCGGGCCCAGATCAGCAGCGGCCCGGTGACCAGCAGCAGCACCAGCGCTCCGCGACCCGCCATCGACAACCGCCGCGCCACCGCCATCAGCACCGGCCGGTGATCGGCGGTGGCGCGGCGGGCAGCGGCACCCACCACCGGAATGCCAAATGTCGAAGCGCCCGCCACGGCAATCGCCATCAGATGCAGCCACAACAGCACGAGTCCAATCGCTTCCATTCCAAACCCCGTTGATGGCACTGCCGGTCGGATCGTTCTATGGCGGTTGACCCAGCGGCACAACACCGGCATACGCCGCATTGCAGCAATTGACAGAGACATAAAATTGCCCTTTATGGGCTGCACAAAGACATTTTATTACTCAATGAGGCGAAAATGGAAAAACCGCGCCACTCCAGGCCAAGATCAGCCCCCTGGCTGTTTCGCACCTATGCCGGGCATTCCACTGCCACCGCCTCCAACACCCTGTTCCGCGCCAATCTGGCCAAGGGGCAAACCGGCCTGTCTGTCGCCTTTGATCTGCCGACCCAGACCGGCTATGACAGCGACCATCCGCTGGCGCGGGGTGAAGTGGGCAAGGTCGGGGTGCCGGTCTGCCATCTGGGTGACATGCGCGCGCTATTCACCGATATTCCGCTGCAAGGGATGAATTCCTCGCTGACCATCAACGCCACCGCACCGTGGCTGCTGGCGCTGTATATCGCCGTGGCCGAGGAACAGGGGGCCGATGTCGCCCAACTGGAAGGCACAGTGCAGAATGACATCATCAAGGAATACCTGTCGCGCGGCACCTATATCAGCCCGCCGGAACCCTCATTGGCGATGATCGCCGATGTCGCCGCTTTCACTGCGCAGACGATGCCGAAATGGAATCCGATGAATGTCTGCAGCTATCATCTGCAAGAGGCGGGGGCGACGCCCGAGCAGGAACTGGCCTTTGCCTTGGCAACCGCGATTGCGGTGCTGGATGCGCTGCGGGCGCGGGTGTCGCCAGCCGCGTTTCCGGCCATGGCGGGGCGGATATCGTTCTTTGTCAACGCCGGTATCCGGTTTGTCACCGAACTGTGCAAGATGCGGGCCTTTGCCGAGATGTGGGATGAATTGCTGGAGACCCGCTATGGCATTGCCGAAGATAAATACCGGCGGTTCCGCTATGGGGTGCAGGTCAACTCGCTGGGGCTGACCGAGGCGCAGCCGGAAAACAACGTGGCGCGCATTCTGATCGAGATGCTGGCGGTCACCCTGTCGAAAAACGCGCGGGCGCGGGCGGTGCAATTGCCGGCCTGGAACGAGGCTTTAGGGCTGCCCCGGCCCTGGGACCAGCAATGGTCGCTGCGGATGCAGCAGATCCTGGCGCATGAAACCGACCTGCTGGAATATGGCGACCTGTTCGACGGCAATGCCGAAGTGGCGCGCAAGGTGGCGGAACTGAAACAGGCGGCAGCGCAGGAACTGGCGCTGATCGACAGCATGGGCGGCGCCGTGGCGGCAATCAGCCACATGAAACACCGGCTGGTCGAGGCGAATGCCGAACGGGTCGCGCGGATTGAAAGCGGGGAAACCGTGGTGGTCGGGCTGAACCGCTGGGTCGAAACTGCGCCGAACCTGCTGACCGGCGGGGCCGAAGCGGCGTTTTTGCAAACCGACCCTGGGGCAGAAGCGGATCAGATCGCACGGTTGCAGGCCTGGCGCAGCGCGCGTGACCCGGTGGCGGTGGCAGCGGCGCTGGCCGGTCTTCGGCAAGCGGCGGCGACCGGCGGCAACATCATGCCGCCAAGCATCGTCGCGGCGAAAGCCGGGGTAACCACCGGCGAATGGGGGGCGGTGATCCGCGCGGTGCATGGCGAATACCGCGCCCCGACCGGCGTGGCCGAGGCGCCGTCGAACCGGACCGAGGGGTTGGAGCCGGTGCGCGAAGCCGTGGCAGCCGTATCCGCCCGCCTTGGCCGCCGCTTGACCCTGAGCCTGGGCAAACCCGGACTGGATGGCCATTCCAACGGCGCGGAACAGATCGCCACCCGGGCCCGCGACTGCGGCATGGCGGTGAGCTATCAGGGCATCCGCCAGACCCCGTCCGAAATCGTCACGGCTGCGGAGCAGGGCGCGCATGTGCTGGGGCTGTCGATCCTGTCCGGCAGCCATCTGGGGCTGGTGGCAGAGGTGATGGCGCTGATGCAGGCGAGGGGGTTGCAGATCCCGGTGGTGGTCGGTGGCATCATCCCCGAAGCCGATGCCGCCACCCTGAAACAGATGGGGGTCGCCGCGATTTTCGGGCCGAAAGACTTCGATCTCAATCGGATCATGCTGGGGATCGTTGATCTGGCGGAACCGGGTGCTGTCGCTGCGCAGTAGCAGTGGAATCCGACAGAATTAGGCCCAGTCATGGGCCAAAAACCGCCAATCTGCCACACTGTTTCCGGTTTTCCCGGCAATCCAACGTTTTGCAGAGTTCGGAATACATGCTAGCGTTGAATTTCATGGTGCGATTCCCGGTGAGATTGCAATGCACAACGACTGGATTCTGGATGTCCTTGCCGACCTGCGCAGCTTTGCCGAAGTGAACGGAATGCCAAGACTGGCGCTGCATCTGGATGAAACCACCCAGCTTGCCGCCTCCGAAATCGCCAACAACCGCAATGGTTCAACACGGTCGGTTCCGATGGACTCTTTGCCGCAATCCATGCGCGACATTCTGGGCAAAGGCGTCTGAATCAATCCCGCGGCCCTTCTGGTAACGCGCGGCAAGGGCCGGTATGGTCCGCGCCATGGCCCTGCCCACAATCCAGTTTTCCGATGATCAGGCCGATGCGTTTGACCGTGTGGCCGATCTGCTGGCGTCCCGGGGCGTCAACATTGCCGATGGCACCCTGACCCCCGAGGCTGGCGGCGACCCGTCGGTGCTGGCGGTGATCGGCAAGGCGGGGTCGGGCAAGACCATGCTGCTGGCAGCCCTTGCCAGGGCGCTGACCGAGGCCGGGGTTGAAACCGTGTCGGGCGATTACGAGGGGCGGCGGCGCAAGGATCGGCGCACCCTGGCGATTCTGGCCCCGACCAACAAGGCGGCATCGGTGCTGCGCAACCAGGGGGTGCCTGCCACCACCATCCACCGCATTCTGTATACCCCGGTCTATGACCCGGAGTACGAGCGGATTGCCGAATGGCTGGCCGGCAATGGCGCACGCCCGGTGGTCGAGGGGCTGACCGATGCGGCGCTGGACCGGGCAAAGCTGTTTTACGATGCCGTCAAGTCGATCCCCGGCGCACTGGCCACCGCCGGTCTGCGCGGATCAGACTTCATTCTGGGCTGGAAACGCCGCGACGACCCGCTGGATATCGGCTTTGTCGATGAAAGCTCGATGCTGGATGACCGGCAGTTCGAGGATTTGAAAGAGATATTCCCCACCTTGGTGCTGTTTGGCGACCCGGCGCAGCTGGCCCCGGTGAACCAGTCCGGCACCATGGTGTTTGATGCCCTGCCCGCCCCGCGCAAACTGATCCTGTCGCGCATTCACCGCCAGGCGCAGGACAACCCGATCCTTGATCTGGCGCATGCGCTGGCCGACCCCGATCTGGGGTTTGGCGATTTTGAACGGATGGTCGAAACTGCGTCACGCCGCGACGAACGCGTGGTTCTGGGCCAACGGGTCGAGGCTGATCTGATGGCGCGCTCGCCGGTGCTGGTTTGGCGCAATGTGACGCGGGTGCGGCTGATCACCGCCTTTCGCACGGCGTTTGGAGCCCCCGAGGATGCGCTGCTACCGGGGGAACCGCTGATCTGCGATGGCATCGAACTGCCGCTGAAACACCGCAAGAAACGGATCGATCTGGAGGCGCGCGGCCTGATCAAGGGGGCACAGGTGATCTATCTCGGACCCGGCCGCAAACCCGGCTTTTCCCGGCTGCATGTGATCGGCGCCGAAGAACCGCAGGTCTCTGCCGCCAGCATCGTCAAGATCGAACTGCCGGACCGTGAGGAACCGTTCATCCCGTTTGCCGCCCGGATGGGTGCCGCATTCCTGCATGGGGCCGCCGTCACCATCCACAAGGCCCAAGGCAGCCAGTGGGAAAACGTGCAGGTCTTTGCCCCTGATCTTTACGCCGCCGCCCAGGCCGGGCGGATGGAAGCGGGACTGCCGCTTTGGAAACGCCTGACCTATGTGGCGATCACCCGCGCTGAAAAACGGCTGTTCTGGGTAACGCGCAACCGGCTGGGGCTGCCGACTGCACCGCTGAGCGTCGATGATCTGCGGGGAAATACCGGGGCGCTGGAACTGGAGGCGGGGGGGTAAGGGGCGTTGGCTTCTCCCTCCAACAAAGGGGAGGGAGGCGCTGGCGGCGGGCGTTGGTCAGTCACAAGGCGGTCGCAGTCTCCGGCCACCATTGACACTGGCCCCCGCCCCGCTTCCATCCTAATCTTCCCCAAACACCGGAGAAACCCATGACCTGCGTTTTCGTTCAGTTCCGCTGCACCCCGGGCCAGACCTATCAGGTCGCCACCGCGATCTATGACCGCGAGGTGGTCAGCGAGCTGTATTCGACCTCCGGCGACTTTGACCTGATTGCCAAGATCTACATCCCCGACGAGATGGATGTCGGCCATTATCTCAGCGAAAAGCTGTTCGATATTCCCGGCATCCAGCGCACCCTGACAACCATGACATTCAAGGCATTCTGACATGACCCAAAAAGCGGCACAAACCATCCTGATCACCGGTGCCAGTTCCGGCATCGGCAAAGCCACCGCCAACGCCTTTGCCGCTGCGGGCTGGAACGTGGCGCTGCTGGCGCGGCGCAATGACCAGTTGCAGGAGACCGCCGCAGGCCGCGCGGGTATGCTGTGCCTGCCCGCCGATGTCAGCGATGCGGCCCAGGTCGATGCGGCGTTTGACCGGGCTGTGGCAGAGTTTGGCCGGATTGATGCGCTGTTCAACAATGCCGGTGTCGCCAAACCGGCGGGATTGATTGATGAGATTCCGCTGCAAGACTGGCTGGATACGGTGGCGGTGAACCTGAACGGCATGTTCTTTGCCGCCCGCGCCGCCTTTCGCCAGATGCGCCGCCAGGTGCCGCAGGGCGGCCGCATCATCAACAACGGCTCGATTTCGGCGCTGTCGCCGCGCCCCGGTTCTGCCGCCTATACCGCCACCAAACATGCGGTGACCGGCCTGACCAAGACGATATCGCTGGATGGCCGCCCGTTCGACATCGCCTGTGGCCAGATCGACATCGGCAATGCCCTGACCGAAATGGCGGCGATGATGACACGTGGCGTACCGCAGGCCGATGGCTCGATCCGCACCGAGGCGATGATGGATGTGACCCAGGTCGCCGATGCGGTGCTGCACATGGCCAGCCTGCCACTGGCAACCAATGTGCAATACATGACGATCATGGCCAGCAAGATGCCGTTGGTGGGCCGGGGCTGATCTCACCTTCACGCCGCCCCGGACTTGATCCGGGGCCTCGACCTCAGGGGCGTGCGTACAGACTCGAGGCCCCGGATCAAGTCCGGGGCGGCGCGGAAATGGTGGCAACCGCCTCGGCTAGAATACCTGTCGGCATCCAGTCCTCCCCCAGCACCAGCACATCCTGCAGCCGCCGCCCCAGCAGCCCGGCGCAGCCCACCGCCCCGATCAGCTCCGCCGGAACCGACACCGCCATCCGCAGCGCCGCCGCCGGCTCCACCCCCACCACCCGGATCAGCCGCGACAGGCTGGCCGCCATGGTGGTATGCGCCCCGGCCAGCGACAGATCGGCGTTCACCAGCCGCCCGTCAACCAGCCGCACCACTTCGCCGTACAGTGTAAAGTGATCCGACCCGCCTACGGTCGGCATCGCATCCGACACCAGAAACATCCGGTCTGCCACCGGGCGGGCGCGGATTGCCAGCGCCAGCATGTCATCCGCCACATGATAGCCATCGCAAACGAACCCGGCATCGGCGGCGGAGTTGATCGCAGCCCCGGTCACCCCCGGGCTGCGGCTCAGCATCGGGGACATCGCATTGAAAAGGTGGGTAAAGCACCGCGCCCCTTCATCCAGTGCCGCTTTGACGGCATCGGCATCGGCGTCGCTGTGGCCGATCGATACCACCGCCCCCAGCGCCGCCAGCGCCGCGATCTGCCCCGGCACCACCGCCTCGGGTGCCACCGTCAGCATCACCGCCACACCGGCACCCCGCAAGCGCGCAACATTGGCGAGGGTGCGCTGATCCAGTGGCCGGATGAATTCCGCCGCATGGGCACCCCGGCGCGGCAGGCTGATATGCGGGCCTTCAAGATGGATGCCGATGAGGCCTTCGATCCCCTTGGCGGCAATGGCGGCATCCGCTGCCGCATCCATCTTGTCCGGCCGGTCGGTGATCAGGGTCGGCAACAGCGCCACGGTGCCGAACCGCCGGTGCGCCGCCGCAATCCTTTGCATGCAGGCGACCGACGGGTCATGGTTGACCAAAGCATCGCCGCCGCCATTGACCTGCAGATCGACATATCCCGGCGTCACCACGCCGCTGACCCGCTGTCGCACCGCATCAGCGGGCAAGCCATCGGCCCGGTCCAACGCCACGACCATGCCGCCCGCAACGCCAATGGCAAGGCCGGACTGCAGGGTCTTGCCGTCAAACACCTGATCCGGGCACAGCCAGACCTGCGGGGAATCCGTCATTTGATACCCCTTCGTTTCTCATAGGCGGCAAAGGCGGCACCCCGCGCCCCGGTGGCGTCACCGCCTTCGGCAAGGCGAAAGACCGGCACCGCGAAGCCTGCCAGTTGCGCCGCAACCAGCCCCTGCGCCAGATCCTCCATCACCCCCCCGGCATGGGCGAGGCCCCCGCCCAGCACCACACAATCCGGGTCCACCGTCAGGCTCAGCGTCATCAGCAGTTCCACCGCCAGGGCGCGCCACACCGCCCAGCAACGCGCCACCTCGGGGTCCGACAGGCGGGTGGCAACAATGGCGCGCGGATCCATCACCCGCCCGGTCAGATGGGCCACGATCCGCGCCAGACCGGGACCGGCGATCAGGGTTTCGGTGCAGCCGATCCGGCCACAGCCACAGCGCAGGATCGGCAGGCCATGCGCCACCACCGGCCCCGCTGCCAGCGCAAAATGCCCAAACTCGCCACCGGTACCTGAAGGGCTGGGCAGCAGATGGCCATCCACCACGATCCCCCCCGCCAACCCGGTGCCAAGGTTCAGCCCCAGCACGCAGCGATAGCCGCGCCCGGCACCGAACATCGCCTCGGACAGCGCCTGGGCGCGGCAATCGTTGACATAGGTGACGGGCCGCCCGCTGGCCTGTTCGATATCGGCGGGAAACGGGTGACCGGTGGCTGCCAGGTTGGCGGTCAGTGCCAGACCGGTCACCGGATTGACCAGCCCTGCGGCGGCGATGCCGACCGGAATGCCCGGCCCGGCCAAAGCCTCGGCCCAGCCGATCTGTGCCGCCATTGCCGCCACCAGCCCCGGATAGTCGCGGGGTGTATCGATCCGGTGGCTGGCAACCCGCGCCCAGCTGGCATCAAACACCTGCGCCTCGATCTTGGTGCCGCCAAGGTCGATCCCGGCGGCAATCACCGGTGCACCAGGCGGGTTGGCAAGCGGTTGGGGGCGGGGCAGCATGTCATGTCGTTTGCGTCACTTTGGACAGGGTGGCGGGGCGGTCGGGGTCGAACCCCAAGGCCAGTGCAAGGTCCAGCACCAGCGGATAGGTCAGATACAGCAGCACCGCCGCTGCGGCAGCGGGCGTCAGGCCGGTGGCCCCGGCATCGGCCGGACACAGCCGGAACACGTCGCCCCCGGCAGCGCGAAACCGCGCCTCGGCAATATCCAGACTGTCCTGCACATCCGGCTGGCCGGTATCGAGGATCAGGATCAACAGCGGCTTGGTCACCAGTTGCAAGGGGCCATGCAGCACTTCGCTGCTGCTGTAGGCTTCGGCATGCAGGGCACAGGTTTCCTTGAGCTTCAGCGCCAGTTCCTGCGCCGCGCCATAGCCGGTATCGCGCCCGATCACATAGACATGCTGCGCCCGCAGCAGCGCCGACAGCAGCGCCGCCCTGTGCGGATGCGCCTTGCCGTCCAGCGCCGCCATCGCCTGCGCCGACTGCGCCGCCCGTGCGGCATAGGCGGGCACCAGCGCCGCCAAAAGCGCCATTCCGGCAGCGATAGACCCGATCACCGACTTGGTTGCAGGCACCGCCAGTTCCGGCCCTGCACCAATCGGCAGGGTCAGATGCGCCGCCGCCTCTACCGCCGACCCCGCCTGATTGACCAGCGCGATCACCCTGCCGCCGCGTTCCCGTGCGCCTTGCGCCGAACGCACCAGATCGGCGCTGGCCCCCGATTGCGATATGACAATCGCGGCGGTTCCCGCCATATCCACCCCGCGCCCGACCGAAAACACCGACGGCGGCAGCGAGGTCATCGGTTTGCCGGTTTCGCGCATGACTTCATACGACAGGATATTGGCCGCCGCATCCGATGACCCGCGCGCAATCGAATAGAACGCCCGCAGGGTCTGCGGCTGCATCGCCGCCAGCGCTGCGCGGGCCGGGGCCGACAGGCCACCGGTCAGGGTGGCGGCAAACACCGCAGGGGCCTCGGCTATTTCTGCCCGCATATGCTGGCCGGGGCCGCTCATCCGCGCAGCCCGTAACTGTCCAGCCGCGCCCAGACCGGGGCCAGATCAACCACCTGACCGGACAGACGCGCCTGATCCAGCGCCATCGCGGCAATCCCCGCCTCCATCGCATCCAGGATCGACACCGGCAGGCCACCGCTTTGGCCGCGCAGATAGCGGGCGATGTCGGCGCACATCATCTCATCGGCACCGTAATGCGCCCCTTTGGCAGCAGCGCCCGAGGTGTAATCATGGTCCGCCAGCCGGGTGCCATCGCGGGCGGTGATGCGCAGGTAGCCCCGGACAAAGTCACCCTCGGCCATGCCGTGCGTTCCCATGATGCAGAACCGCCGGTGTTCATCGGGCGCATTCAGATTGGTGTGAAACGCGAGGCTGGCCCCGGTTTCGTACTGCAGGATCGCGGTTTGATAGTCGATGATGTCACCGTCGGAGCGGAACGGATCATCGGTGCTTTCCCACACCGACTTCTTCACATGGAAGATCTCGGCTTCGGCATTTGAGGCGGGCGCATTTTCCGCAAGGAAGCTTTTACGCCCGCCGAAGCTCGCCACCCGAACCGGGCGCGACCCGGTGACCATGTTGTAGATGTCGATGTCATGGCAGCATTTTTCCAGCATGAAGCCACCGGCAAAGGCATCTTTGCGCCGCCAGTCGCGCATGAAGAACGCACCGTGATAGGGGCCGATATGTTCGTTGGCTTCCAGCGAGGTGATGGCACCCAGCTGCCCCGCCGCCAGCGCCTGCCGCAGATCGACCATATGCTGCGAATAGCGCAGCACCAGCCCAACCATCGCCCGCTTTGCCCCGCCATGTTTCGCCAGCATCGCCGCCAGTTCCAGGGTTTCCTCGATCGAAATCACCACCGGCTTTTCGGTAAAGACCTGCACCCCGGCCTCCAGCCCAGCCCGGATTTGCGCCAGATGAAACACATTGGGGGAGAACACGCAATATAGGTCGGGTTTCGCCTCTGCCAGCATCGCTTCTACGCTGTCAAAGCGGGGAATATCGGTGCCGATCATCGCCAGATGCGCCGGTTGCGGGTCGTAAAACCCGACCACCTGCATCTCCGGCATCGCCGCTTTCAGCGTCGCCAGCACATGGCCCGCCCGCAGGCCCGCGCCTGCTGTCACTACCCGCATCGTCCTACTCCCGTTCAGGCGGCAAGCGCCGGGGCCTTGCGGCGGCGCAGCACCGACCCTTTGGCATCAAAAACGTGGCAATCTCCGGGGTTGATGGACAGCGAAATTGTTTCGCCTTCCCGCACCGCAGTATCGCCCGGCAGAGCGGCGCACAGGCGCAGCCCGTCCCCCATCACACCATGGGTGATCGAGGCGCCACCCAGCCGTTCCAACACCCGGACCGTCAGGTTGAGCCCCGGACCAACCGAGATATTCTCCGGCCGCATCCCGACATCGACCTTGTCCCCGGTGCAGACCCTGGCCGGATCAACCGGCAGCACCATCCGGGTGCCGCTTTGAAACTCCACCGCCAGCCCATCGACATCCGTGCCGACAACCAAAGCCGGGATCAGGTTCATGTTGGGTTGGCCGATGAAGGTGGCGACGCAGGTTGCGCACGATGGGACGGCCTATGGCGACCCGTTGGCGCTGGCCGCCCGACAATTGCCCGGATTTCAACGCCAGCTTGTCGGTCATTTGCAAAATGTCGGCGGCGCGTGTCACCCGGACCTTCAGCTCGGCCTCTGCCATCCTTTGCACCCTGAAACTTGTCGATCACAGCCTGCTCCGCCGGACGCGCATCGCCACACATGATGAACGACAGCTCCTGCGCCGAGGCCGACAGGGCCGAGCCGCGCATTTGGGCCACTGCGACCATCAGGGTTCTGGATATCTTCATTCGTAACTCCCTTGGTTGGTTTCTGGTTGGTTGGTCACTCTTTCACCGCGCCTGCCGTCAAACCGGCAACGAGGTATTTCTGCAAGAACAGGAACACCACCATGACCGGCAACACCCCGGTCAGGGCGGCGGCCATCATCTGGTTCCATTCGACGGTCTGATAGCCGATGAACTGGTTGAGGCCCGCAGGCAGCGGCTGCAATTCCGGCACCTGGTTAAAGGTCACCGCAAACAGGTACTGCTGGGCATAGGCACCGATGAACACCGACACCCCCACCACGATCAGCCCCGGCACCGCCAGCGGCAACACCACCCGGCGCAAGGTATGGATCCGGCTGGCCCCATCGACAAAAGCCGCCTCTTCCAGTTCGCGCGGGATCTTTTCCAGATAGCCGCGCAACAGCCAGATGCCGGTGGGGATCAGAAACGCCACCCCCGGAATGATCATCGCCCAATAGGTGTTCAGCAGCCCCAGCGTCCGCATCACCCGATAAAGCGGGATCAGCAGCACGGCACCGGTGAACATGTTGACCGCCAGGAAAATCCCCAGCGACATCGACACGATCACCGGCATGATCTGCGGAATGGTGATGCGGCGAAACCGGTACCAGCGCCCGGCACCATCGACCCATGCCGCCTCATACAGGTCCCGTGAAACCCCCTGCATCGCTGCCAGAAAGAACAGCGACACCATCGGGGTGCCGACCCAGACATCAGTGACGATGGCAGAGATAAAGGCGGAGTTCTTGTAGGCCAGAAACTCCATCGGTCCGTCGATGATCCCCAGCCGCTGCGCCATGCCGGCAACAAAGCCGAATTGGCCGTTGTAGAGCCACAGCCAGCCGATGCAGCCGATGGCAATCGGGATCACCCACGGCGGCATGATCAGGGCGCGAAACAGCGCCCGGCCCGGCACTGCGGCGGCCAGCAACGCGGCCCCGATCAGCCCGACAATCAGCTTCAGACTGACCGACAGCGCCATCCACAGGAAGGTGCGGCCAATGACATCCATGAATTTTGAGCTGGCAAACAGCTTTTCATAGTTGGCGGTGCCAACCCAGTTCTCCGAACCCAGATCGGCATCGGTAAACGACAGCCGGATGGTTTCCAGCAACGGCCAGGCCACGATGATGCCGATAAAGATCATCGCAGGGGCGATCATCACCCAGGCAAACCACGAGTCCGACAGGCCACGGCGCGCCTGGCGGGCCACCACAACTGTCGGCGCTGCATCACCCATCTGCATCCCCCGGAAGCCGATCCTCACCCTGTCACGGCGGGTGCGAATCTCTGTTCAGCCGAACGATATCGCGTCTGGCAAGCATTGCTACCAATATAATACCAAATATGCAAAATTGCTTGACTGGCTTAAGAAACCTCTTGTTTATACGCTTTAGTGCGGCGCAAGTCGGGGTAAGCGACAATAATGGTATCATAGAAAAGATACCACTACAGGACTACGCCATGCCACAGACACCCGATGCCACCCTGTTTGAACCGTCCCGCTGGTACCGCACCGGTCGCGGCCCGCGCTATGAACAGCTGTACCGCCACATCGCCGCCGCCATCTCCAGCGGTGTCCTGTTGCCCGAAATGCCTTTGCCGCCGGAACGCGAATTGGCCGACATCGCCGAGGTGTCGCGGGTGACGGTGCGCAAGGCAGTGTTGCAGCTGGTCGAGGATGGCGTGCTGGAAAAGCGGCGTGGGGCTGGCACCTTTGTCCGGGCGCAGCCGCCCCGGATGGAACATTCGCTGTCGGCGCTGCTGTCTTTCACCGAATACATGCGCCAGCGCGGCAAGACCTCCAGCAGCCAGATCCTGCGGCGCGGGCTGTTTTTACCCACCCCGGATGAACAGATGGCGCTGGGTCTGGCCGGGGCCGACCGGGTGGCGCGGGTGGACCGGCTGCGCAGCGCCGATGGCATGGCGATGGCGCTGGAATGGTCATCGCTGCCGCAGGACGTGCTGCCTGACCCCGACCGGGTGGAAACTTCGCTGTACGAAGTGCTGCGCGCCCTGGGCAATGCGCCGACCCGCGCGGTGCAACGCATCACCGCCGTCAATCTGGCCGCCCATGATGCGCAGCTGCTGCATCTGCCCGACGGGGCCGCCGTGCTGCGGATCGACCGCACCGCCTATCTGCCCTCGGGCCGCCCGATCGAGTTTACCCGCGGCCTCTATCGGTCTGACATCTACGATTTCGTAGCCGAATTGCGGCTGGAGCCAAAACCATGAAGCTGACGTTTGATGCCCGCATCGTCGCGGCTGAAATTCACTGTGAAATCGGCTCTGATACCGCGCTTGCCGCCCCGGTGTTCTGCTGTTCCAACTTTGTGCCGTCGTGGGTGGTGTCTGGCGGCACCCTGATCCGGTCCGAGGCGGGGTACACCGAGGTGGCGCTGCCCGACATTCCGGCGGGGGGGCGTGACACAACTGGTCATGGCCTATGTTCGCCCGGATTTCCGCCCGATGAACCGCGCATGGCTGCCGCTCGGCCCCTATCTGCGCACCAGCACCGGGCCGGTGCCACTGCCGCCGATGCCCGCCGGTGTCACCCCCTCAGACCGGGCAGATGACCCGTTGCCGGCGGCTGGACTGCGGCTGATCCCGCAACCAACCCATTGGACCCCCACGGGCGGTGCCGCTGCTTTTTCCAGCTTTGCAGCAGACCATCCCGGCTTTGCCCGGGCCGATGCCCTGGCACTGCGTCTGGGCCTTGCCCCGCTGCTCTGCGCCACGGGAACGCCCATTTCAGTGTCTGTTCAGGCTGAAATCGCACCCGAAGCCTATGACCTGACGATTGCTGCCGATGCCATAACCATCGATGCCAGCGATACTGCCGGTGTTTTCCACGCCGCCTTATCGCTGCTGTCCCTGCGCGAGACCCACAATGGTGCGATTCCGCTGGGTCAGATCAGCGACCAACCCCGGTTCGGCTGGCGCGGCCAGCACCTCGACTGTGCCCGGCACTACTACCAACCCGCCACGATCCTGCGCCTGCTGGACCTGATGGCGCTGTGCAAGCTTAACCGCTTTCACTGGCACTTT
>JAYTDA010000418.1:0-27993 GCA_043736155.1 Paracoccaceae bacterium
CCCAACGGAAAGCCGCGGGCCGTGCGTCGCAAGACGCGCGGCCCTTGTCATTTCCGGCCCTGCTGCAGTTGTCGGCAGTGCAAGGATTGGCGCCACTAACAAACCACCCCGTTTTCTTGGAAATGGACGGTTCCCTCCGCATCAGCGCCTTTTTTGTCCCGCCCTATGGTCCCATGCCGAAGCGACGTTCGGCACGGCGCTGTGCCTGACCTGCAAGACCCTTAGGCGAAACCGAACCAACTGTTATTCAAATGGAGACGACCATGAAATTGTTCAAACTGTTCAAGAAATTCCACAACGACGACTCCGGCGCCGTGACGGTTGACTGGGTTGTGCTGACCGCCGCCATCGTCGGTCTTGGCCTGGCGGTTGTTGCCACCGTCCGCACCTCGGTCGATGGTCTGGGCGACAAGATCGCCACCTCGATCGATGCGGTTGAACCGTCGCAGTGATTTCTTCCCAACGGAAAGCCGCGGGCCGTGCGTCGCAAGACGCGCGGCCCTTTGCTTTTCCGCACCGTGCAACGGCGGCCGACGGTCCGGAAGGTCATTAATAAACCGCTACTTTTCTTGCAAATGTACCAAAAGTTCCCAATCCCCGCCTTGATTGGGCTGCCATATGAACCCAAGCCGAAAAGGTGATCGACCCGGAACCGAGGCCGGACCGATGTGACCCTTGGCGGCGAAACTGAACGAAACCAAATCCAAACGGAGACAACCATGAAACTGTTCAAGCTGTTCAAGAAATTCCACAAAGACGAATCCGGTGCCGTGACGGTTGACTGGGTCGTGCTGACCGCCGCCATCGTTGGTCTGGGCCTGGCTGTCGTTGCCACCGTCCGTACCAGCGTGGACGGCCTCGGCGACAAGATCGCTACTTCGATCGACGCGGTTGAACCGTCGCAGTGATCGGCTGATCTGAACGCAAGGGCCGCGCTGTTCACCAGCGCGGCTCTTTGCATTTGCAAACAATCTGTTTCAAAACCACCCCGCCTGCGACCATTTTTTGGCCACAATTCGGTGCGAATTTTACCTGAATTGAACTTTGCCGACTGAACAGATTTTGATTGGAATTGGAATGTTGCAGAAAGTCAGGGCATTTCTGGCCCGTGAAGACGGTGCTGTTACAGCGGACTGGGTCGTGTTGACCGCCGGAATCGTGATGGCGGTGACTGCGGGTCTGTTGATGATCCGGGCAGAGGCGATTGGCGCGATTGCACAGATCTTTTTCTGGGTCGAACAATCGGGGATCTGATCCCGGCGCAGTGCCGCCGCTTTGAAAACCGATTGTTCACCATTGTTGCAAATTCCTTTGCTTTGGCCCGGTTTGACCACGGTGTTGCCGCAATGCCGAAGATACTGCGCAGATGATATGACCCCGTGGCCCGCTGATTTCGGGTCGTTTGGGGCTGTGACGCGCGAAAGGAAACATCATGCGTATGGTATTCGGGCTTGTGCTGATCCTTGGGCTGGGGTTGGCGGGTTTTGCGGTCTATCTGGCGCAAGGCTTCATCAGCAAGACCCAATCCGAGCTGGAGGCCGAGCGCCAGGCAAGGTTGAAGCTGGTTCCGACCGTCGAGGTCTATGTGGTCAACCGCGCCCTGAAGTACGGCGAACAACTGACCATGGAAGATGTACAAAAGATCGCCTGGCCGGAAAACGCCCTGCCGGAAAACATCTTCAAGGACGAGGCAGAGCTGTTCCCCGAAGGTGCCACCAAGCCGCGCACCGTGGTGCGCGCCATGGAAAAGTATGAGCCGCTGCTGGCGGTCAAGGTGACGGAACCCGGTGAAGATGCCGGGATCACCTCGCGGCTGACCAAAGGCATGCGCGCCTTTGCCATCAAGGTTGATGTGACATCCGGCGTGTCAGGCTTTCTGCGCCCCGGTGACACGGTGGACGTGTATTGGAGCGGACAGGTCAACGGCAACGACATGACCAAGCTGATCGAGACCGGTGTCAAACTGATCGCCATCGACCAGTCGGCGGATCAGGATCAGTCGAACCCGGCCACCATTGCCCAGACCGTCACTGTCGAAGCCTCGCCGCAACAGGTGGCATCGCTGGCTCAGGCGCAAACCTCGGGCAAACTGTCGCTGTCGCTGGTCGGGGCCGAGGATCAGTCAGTAGCCGCAGCGGTTCAAGTCGACCAGAACACCCTGTTGGGCATCGAGGAACAAACCATCGTGCAGGCGGAACAGCAAAAGGTCTGCACCATCCGCCAGCGCAACGGGGCCGAAGTGGTGGAAATTCCGATCCCCTGCACCAACTGAAGTGGATGACAGCAGCAAAACGCGGCCCCAGATACGGTGGCCGCGTTTTGGTTTTCTGGTACAGTTTGCGGTGTGTTGCCCCTTATCCACATAAACTCAACCCTCCAACCGGTTGATTCTTGCAATAAATCTGGAATTCCCGCATGGTGGGTCAAATCGGGCAAATCAGACCCGGGCAGTGTCGTGATCAGAGAGGCAGGATCACATGAATTTTCAAAAGCTCTTCCAGGCGGGCCTGATCGGCCTTGCCGCAGGCATGACGGCTATTCCGGCAGCCCATTCCGAAACCCTCCGGGTGATGAATGGTTCCTCTTCGGCGCCGCTGAATGTCCCGATGAACCGGGCCGTGGTGGTGGAAAGCGATGAACCCTTTGCCGAACTGTCGATTGCCAATCCTGGCATCGCCGACATCTCTACCCTGTCGGACAGATCGATCTATGTGCTGGGCAAGGCACCCGGCCGCACCACGCTGACGCTGCTCAGCTCTGACGGGCGGCTGATCACCAATGTCGAGGTGCATGTCACCCCCGACATCGCCGAATTCAAGGAACGGTTGCAGCAGATCCTGCCGAATGAACCGATCGAGGTGCGCACCGCCAATGACGGCATCGTCATTTCCGGCACCATCTCCAGCACCGCCAAACTTGACCGCGCGCTGGAACTGGCGGAACGCTATGCACCGGAACGGGTGTCGAACCTGATGACGGTCGGCGGCACCCAGCAGGTGATGCTCAAGGTACGGTTTGCCGAAATGCAGCGCTCGGTGTCGAAGAACCTGTCCGGCTCTGTCAGCTTTGGCGGCACCTCGGGCAATTTCGACTCGTCCGGCGGCAGCGGCACGTTTCTGAACCCGGCCAACGCCGACCCGGCAGCAACCTTCCTGACCCTCAAGACCGGCACGGCTGGTGCCGCCCGCGTCGGCTTTGCCGCCGGGGGCCTGCAATTCGAGGCGCTGCTGGAGGCGCTGGAAACCAAGGGCATGGTCCGCACCCTGGCGGAGCCGAACCTGACCGCCCTGTCGGGGCAGGAGGCGAGGTTTCTGGCCGGTGGCGAATATCCGATCCCGGTGCTGGACAAAAGCGGCTCTGTCGCCATCGAATACAAACCGTTCGGGGTCGAGCTGAACTTTACCCCGGTGGTGATCGACGGCGATCTGATCAACCTGACGATCAACTCGGCGGTGTCGGGGATCGACAGCACGATCACCGTGCAAAGCAACGGCTTTTCGGTCAACGCCTTCAAACGGCGCGAAACCTCCACCACGGTGGAACTGCGCGATGGCGAAAGCTTTGCCATCGCCGGACTGTTGCAGGATGACTTTCGCGACCTGAACGGCCAGGTGCCGTGGCTGGGCGACATTCCGGTGCTGGGGGCGCTGTTTCGCAGCGCCGACTATTCCCGCCAGCAGTCGGAGCTGGTGATCATCGTGACGCCGCATCTGGTGACCCCGACCCGTGGCGACGCGCTGGCGCTGCCGACCGACCGGGTCCGCCCGCCAAGCGAAAGCGAGCTGTTTCTGTTTGGCAAAGTCGCCAAAAGTGGTGGCGGGGCCGCCGGTGAAGTGGCGCGCCAGGACTTTGGCGGCTCCTACGGCTATGTGATGGAGTAGGATGATGCAAAAAACCCTGCGCAATCTGCTGATCGGGGCCAGCCTGCTTGCCCTTGCCGCCTGCGACACTGCCACTTTCAACAGCGAAATCGGTGCCAATCTGGACGAAGGCGGCTTTGGCAACCCGACGATGAACAACGTTCTGGTGATGTCGGGGCAGCGTGATTATCACGTCAATCTGGCCAACCGCTTCGCCGCCGAAGTGCCATCGACCGTCAACTTCGCCTTCAACTCCACTGCACTGGATGGCGAAGCCACGGCGGCACTGTCGCGGCAGGCCAACTGGATCAAGCAATTCCCGGAACTGCGGTTCAGCGTTTATGGTCACACCGATCTGGTCGGATCGAACAGCTATAACAAGAACCTTGGGCTGCGCCGGGCGCAGGCGGCGGTGACTTATCTGGTGGCACAGGGCATCAGCCGGTCCCGGTTGCAGGCTTTGGTTTCCTTTGGTGAAACCCAGCCGCTGGTGGTGACGCAGGATCAGGAACGGCGCAACCGGCGGACCGTCACCGAAGTATCCGGTTTCGTGCAAAACCATCCGTCGGTGCTGAATGGAAAATATGCCGAAGTGATCTTTCGCGAATATGTGGAAAGCGCCACCCGGCCCCATACAGTGGTCAAACAAAGCGGTGCCCAGTTGGCTCAACCAGCCGGTTGACGACAATTGTCATGATATTCAGCTTGCCGGGCCCCTGTGGCCCGGTTTCTGTTTGAACCGTGGCAACAGCTCTCGCTGTTACGGACAATCCACTTTCAAAATCCTTAACAATCCCGAAAAATCGAATAATTACGATTTTTTAGCCCCAATGTTGCCAACATTATCCCTGACTTTCGCAAGGTGAGAGCAATCGCGCGGCGCTGAGTCGTGCGGGGCAAAGGGCAGGGTGTCATGGACGGGAATCGCTTTCGGCCAAAGGCAACCCGAGGAAAGCCTACGCCCACCAAAGGAAGGACTTGAGGCAATGACCAGTTTGGCAGCACTGCAACCCGAGGCCGCGCCAATTACGGCCTGCACCATTTCACGCGACGTGCAGAACTTCGATCTGCTGATCGAGGATATGGAGGCAGAGCTTGGCGAAAGCTGGGGCGATCTGTCGTTCAATGACGCCAGCGTGTTTCTGCGCCAGCCCGATGCCGTGTCGCTGGAATTCGTGTGCATCGCCGTCGATGATGAAGACGAGGCCGATCTGGCCCGCATCACCGATCTGATCAAGACCGCCAAGGAAAACCACATCAAGGTGATCCTGATCGCCGAAGAGGTCAGCCCGATCGCGCTGCATCAGCTGCTGCGGCTGGGTGCCGATGATTTCGTGCCCTACCCGCTGCCCGAAGGTGCCCTGCACGAGGCGATCGAGCGGCTGCGCGCCGCCCCTGCCGTTGCCGCACTGGCGGTGGTGCGCGACGCCGAGATCGAAGGGCCGGTCAACACGCTGAAACCCACCAACAACAAGGATGGGGTGATCCTGCCGGTGCATGGCCTGTCCGGCGGTGCCGGGTCCACCACCTTTGCCGTCAACCTGGCCTGGGAACTGGCCACCATTTCCAAAACCGAACCACCGCGCGTCTGCCTGCTGGATTTCGATTTCCAGTTCGGCTCGGTTTCGACCTATCTGGACCTGCCGCGCCGTGAAGCGGTGTATGAGCTGTTGTCCGACACCCAGGGTGCCGACAGCCTGGCCTTCATGCAGGCGCTGGTGCCGTTCAACGACAAGCTGCATGTGCTGACCGCGCCGTCGGAAATGCTGCCGCTGGATATCGTGACACCGGATGACATCGCCCGCATCATCGAACTGGCGCATCTGAACTTTGACTATATCGTGATCGACATGCCTTCGACCGTGGTCGCCTGGACCGAGACGGTGCTGCACAAGGCGCATGTCTATTTTGCCCTGCTGGAACTGGACATGCGGTCAGCACAGAACGCGCTGCGGATGATCCGGGCGCTGAAATCCGAAGAACTGCCGATTGAAAAGATGCGCTACGTGCTGAATCATGCCCCGCGTTTCACTGATCTGTCGGGCAAAAGCCGCGCCAAGCGGCTGGCGGAAAGCCTGGATATCGACATCGAGGTGTTCCTGCCCGATGGCGGCACCCAGGTCACCCAGGCCAACGATCACGGCCTGCCGATGGCGGAAACTGCACCGAAAAACCCGCTGCGCCGCGAAATCTTCAAATTGGCGAAATCGGTCTTTGAAATGAACAAGGCTGCCGAAGCGGCAAAGGTCTGATTTCAGACCGGTGAGAGGTTAAACGATGTTTGCGCGATACAAGAAGACAGGACCCGCCGACAAGGCAACAATGGTCCCCGTTACCCCCGGTCATCCCGCACCGGCAGCCCCTGCCACCGGTCTGATGCAGCGTGGCCCTCAGGGGACGGCCAACACCGCCGCCCAGCCGGTGATGGCCGACAAGGAGAAAAAGCGCAAGGAACGGCTGGGCGAGATCAAGCTGGAACTGCACAAGCGCCTGCTGGACAGTCTGAACCTCGCCGCCCTTGAACATGCGTCCGAGGCCGATCTGCGCGCCGAGATCGTGGCTATTTCGTCCGAAGCGCTGGAAGAGATGAGCATCGTTCTGAACAAGGATGACCGCATCGGCATCTATCAGGAGCTGTATGACGAGGTGATGGGCCTTGGCCCGCTGGAACCTCTGCTGAAAGATGATACCGTCAACGATATTCTGGTCAACGGCCCGCGCCGGATCTTTGTCGAACGCGGTGGCAAGCTGACCCTGACCGACATCCAGTTCAAGGATGAAAAACACCTGCTGCGGATCATCGACAAGATCGTGTCTGCCGTGGGCAGGCGGGTCGATGAAAGCAACCCCTACGTTGACGCCCGTCTGGCCGACGGCAGCCGTTTCAACGCCATGGTGCCGCCGATTGCGGTTGATGGCAGCCTGGTGTCGATCCGCAAGTTCAAAAAGGAAAAGCTGGGTATCCCCGATCTGGTGAAATTCGGTGCCTTTACCGAGGAAATGGCAGCCTATCTGCAAGCCGCTGTGGCGACCCGGCTGAACATCATCGTGTCAGGCGGGACCGGTTCGGGCAAAACCACCACGCTGAATGCGCTGTCATCCTTCATCGACAATTCCGAACGTATTCTCACCATCGAAGATACCGCCGAATTGCAGCTGCAACAGGTCCATGTCGGCCGGATGGAAAGCCGCCCGCCGAACGTCGAGGGCAAAGGCGCGGTGACCCAGCGCGACTGTCTGCGCAACGCCCTGCGGATGCGGCCAGACCGGATCATCGTCGGCGAAACCCGCGGCGAAGAAGTGATCGACATGTTGCAGGCGATGAACACCGGCCACGACGGCTCGATGACGACAATTCACGCCAACTCGGCCCGCGACGGCGTCAGCCGTCTGGAAAACATGATCGCCATGGCCGGGATCGAAATGCCGATCAAGGCGGTGCGGGCGCAGATCGCCGCCGCCGTCAACCTGATCGTGCAGGCCAGCCGCCTGCAGGACGGCTCGCGCCGGATGGTATCGATCACCGAAATCACCGGCATGGAGGGCGACGTGATCTCGATGCAGGAAGTGTTCCGCTATGAACGCCTGGGGATGGAGCCGAACGGCAAGATCATCGGCCGCTTCAACGCCACCGGGGTGCGGTCGCACTATTCCGAACGGTTCCGCCAGTGGGGTTATGACCTGCCTGCCTCGATTTATGAACAGATCATCTAGGGAACCATCATGGAAATCTCTGCCGCCCCGCTTATCTACGGCCTGATCTTCTTCGGCGTGCTGATGCTGGTCGAAGGCATCTATCTGACCGTGTTCGGCAAGTCGATCAGCCTGAACAGCAAGGTGAACCGCCGGTTGCACATGCTGGAAAAGGGCGGCACCCGCGAACAGGTGCTGGAACAGCTTCGCAAGGAGATGTCGCAGCATATGAAATCGCGGTCGATCCCGCTGTACTCCATCCTGTCATCCAAGGCGCAAAAGGCCAATATCGCCTTTTCTCCCAAGGCTTTGATGATGATCATGGCTTTGTTGTCGGTGATCAGCTTTCTGGGCCTGACCGTTGGCACCGAAGCGTCATTGCCGGTGCGGGTGCTGGTGTCGATCCTGATGGGGGTCAGCGCGGTGTACATGTGGGTGAACAAGAAAGCCAAGAAGCGGCTGTCGCTGATGGAAGAGCAACTGCCTGATGCGGTTGAACTGATGGTGCGGTCGCTGCGCGTCGGCCATCCCTTTACCTCGGCGATCAACATCGTGGCCAAGGAAGTCAACGACCCGCTCGGCACCGAATTTGGGGTGATTTCCGATGAAACCGCCTATGGCGGCGAAATCTCGACCTCGCTCAAGGCGCTGGCCGAACGGATGGACATGCAGGATCTGCGCTTTCTGGCGGTGGCCGTGACGATTCAACAGCAATCGGGCGGTAACCTGGCCGAAATCCTTGATGGTCTGGCCAAGGTGATCCGGGCCCGGTTCCGGCTGTTCCGCCGGGTCAAGGCGATCACCGGCGAGGCGAAATGGTCCGGCATGTTCCTGTCATTCTTCCCGCTCGGCGTGTTGGGCATGATCTTTCTGATCAAGCCGGACTATTATGACGAAGTGCAGAAAACCTCGTACTTCATCCCGGCGGCGTTGGGGGTGGGTGTGATGCTGGTGCTGAACATCTTCATCATGCGCATGATGGTCAACATCAAGGTCTGATTGGAAAAACCATGGAACTCCTGAGCAACATCAACGCTTTGCTTGTTGAAAAGATCGGGCCTCTGGGTCCGCTGGTGGTGGTCGGCGGCCTTGGCCTCGTGCTGGTGCTGCTGACGCTGCCGGTGCTGCTGAAAAAACGCTTCGACCCGATGGACAAGTTTCGGGAAACCAGCGGCTATTCCCCGAAACCGGCGGTCAAAGCCGCGAAAGACGACAAACGCACCCTGCGGTTTGGTGCCAAGAATGACAAACTGGACAAGTTCGCCACTTTCCTTGAACCGCAAAAGGCCGAGGATCTGACAGCGGCAAAGCTGATCATGCTGCAGGCGGGCTACAAATCCAAGGATGCGGTACGGACCTTCCATGCCGCGCAGTTCATCCTGGGCATCACCGCGCTGATCCTGGGTGTGGCCTACACCATCCTGACCAACAATGGCGAACCGCTCAGCCCGGTCAAGGTGGCGATGACGGTGATCGGGCCCGGCGGCATCGGCTATTACCTGCCGAAATACTGGGTTGAACGCCGCCGCCAGACAAGGCAACAGGAAATCATGGATGGTTTCCCCGATGCGCTGGACATGATGCTGGTCTGTGTCGAAGCCGGGCAATCGCTGGATCAGTCGATCATCCGGGTCAGCCGCGAGATCAGGGCCGGCTTTCCGGCGCTGGCCGATGAGTATGAAATGGTGGCGCATGAGATCAAGGCCGGCAAGGACCGCACCACCGTGCTGCGCGACATGGCGGAACGCGCCGGGGTGCCGGATGTGTCGTCTTTCGTCACCGTGCTGATCCAGTCTGCCACCTTTGGCACCTCGATTGCCGATGCGCTTCGGGTCTATGCCTCTGAAATGCGTGACAAGCGCGTGATGCGGGCCGAAGAAAAGGCAAACAAGTTGCCGACCAAGCTGACCCTCTGTACCATGATGTTCACGGTTCCACCTTTGTTGCTGATCATGATCGGGCCGTCGATCTACGAAATCAGCCAGGTTTTGTCAAAGATGACGGGTATCTGAACGGATGACAGTGCTTCGGGTGGGGACCCTGATCTTTGCCGCAGCCCTTTTGGCCGCCTGTCAGCAGACCGGCGGCCTGTCGGGTTCCGACAACGGCCCCTATGCCCCCACCGGCCACCCCGCCGGTGCCGCCTCGGTCGATGGCCTGACCGTCGGCCACCGGCTGATGGCTGCGGGCGAATATGAACTGGCGCTGAAAGCCTATTACCTGGCCGCATCGGAACAGGGGGCAACGGTGGATGTGCTGTCGGCCATCGGCTCCGCCAACCTGCGACTGGGTCGGCTGGGCCAGGCCGAAACCCGGTTGCGGCAGGCCATCGAAGCAGATGAGAGCTTTGTCCCCGCCTGGAACAATCTGGGCGTGGTTCTGATGGAGCAGGGCAAGATCGCCGAGGCGCGAGAGGTGTTTCGCACCGCCTTCGCCCTTGATAGTGGCAGATCAGACGACATCCGGGAAAATCTGCGGCTGGCTATCGCACAGAGCGAAGATCTGGCCTATTCTGACGCGGAACCAGCTGCCTATTCCCTGGTCCGCCGGGGGCAGGGCGAATACCTGTTGCTGGCAACGCCCGGCGAGGATCTGTAAGGCCGCACCAAGCGACCGTTAAGAAACGACAAGGCCGCACAAAAGCGGCCATTCGAGGATCGAGCAGAAAAGGACGCATCATGCGCCACCCTATCCTGATTTTGCTGTGCACCGGCAGCGCGCTTGCGTTGGCTGGCTGCAACCAGGGCCCGACCACCGCCGAAGCGGCACGGGCGATGCAGTCGGTCAATGTGGTTGACGAGACCAACATGAATGACATCATGCTGACCGTCGCCGACCCTGGCGAAGCGATCAACTATTTCACCAATGCCGCAGCCGGGAACCCCGACCGGATCGACCTGAAACGCGGTCTGGCGAAATCGCTGATCCGTGGCAAGCGCGCCACCGAAGGCGCTTCGGTCTGGGGCCAGATCGTGGCGGGCCCCGAAAGCACCGATGCCGACCGCGTCGATTACGCCGATGCCCTGATCCGCGCCAACGACTGGCCCGGGGCCAAGGGTGTCTTGAACACCATTCCGCCGACCTATGAGACCTTTGACCGCTACCGGCTGGAAGCGATGGTGGCCGACAGCGAGCAGAACTGGAAAAAGGCCGACAGCTTCTATGAAACCGCCATCGGCCTGACCACGACGCCGGGTAACGTGCTGAACAACTGGGGCTTTTCCAAACTGACCCGCGGCGACTATGCCGGTGCCGAGCGGCTGTTCACCGAGGCAATCACCTATGACCCCAACCTGTTCACCTCGAAAAACAATCTGGTGATGGCCCGCGCCGCACAGCACAAATACGATCTGCCGGTGGTAACGATGAGCCAGACCGAACGGGCGCAGTTGCTGTACACCGCCGCTCTGGCAGCGATCAAGCAGGGTGACGTGTCGGTCGGCAAAAGCCTGTTGCAAGACGCGGTTGACACCTCGCCTGCCTATTTCGAGGCGGCACAGCGCTCACTTGACGCGCTCGAAGGCAACGCGGCAAAGGGCTGATCCGATGATTTCCCCGGCGCTGATCTTTCTGCCCTTTGTCACCCCCATCGTCCTCTGGGTGGCCTGGAGCGACATGAAATTCATGAAGATTCCGAACCAGTCGGTACTGGCGCTGGCGCTGGTCTTTGCCGTGGTCGGGCTGGCTGCGGTGGTTTTCACCGATCAGCTATCCTTCACCGACTATTTGTGGCGCTGGAGCCATCTGGCCATCGTGCTGCTGGCAGGCTTCGTCGCCAATGCGCTGCGGCTGGTCGGGGCGGGGGACGCCAAGTTTGCCGCCGCGATGGCCCCGTTTTTCGCCGCCGCCGATCTGAATATCGTGCTGCCGCTGTTTGCCGCGATCCTGCTCGGGGCCTTTGCGGCCCACCGTGGTCTGCGGCTGGTGCCAGCCTTTCGCAACGCCGCCCCCGATTGGCAATCCTGGACCCGCGCCGATTTTCCGATGGGTCTGGCGCTGTCCGGCACCCTGCTGTTCTATCTGCTGTTCAAGATTTTCCAGCCGGTATAGGGGCAACAATCTCGTGAAAATCTGCGCTTCCGGCCCATAATTCGCCCCAATTGCCCTGTTCAATGGCACCGGACGGCGTCGCGCCACAGATCGGATATCAGCCCATGAACATGCAAACCTCGATGGTCCTGGCACCTCCTGCGCCGAAATCGCTGGCCGATACCGGCATTTCGGTGGTGATGCTGCGCGACATCCTGCTCAAAACCATGTTCCGGATGAACCTGGAACAGGTCAGCGACATTTCCCGGGTGATTGCCCTGCCGATCCCGGTGACGCAGGAACTGATCGATCTGGCGCGCAGCCAGAAACTGGTTGAAGCCACCGGTACATTGCACGCCAATTCCGGCAATGAAATGGGCTATCAGCTGGCCGATGCCGGCAAGGCGCGGGCGCTGGATGCGCTGGCGCAGTCGGAATATTACGGCGCGGTCCCGGTGCCGCTCGACACCTACCGCGACCAGGTCAAACGCCAGTCGATCCGCAACATTGCCCTGACCCGCGATCAGCTGACCCGGGCGATGGGTCACCTGATCCTGCCGCCAAGCCTGATCGACAATCTCGGCCCCGCCGTGTCGTCCGGCCGCTCGATCCTGATGTACGGGCCGCCCGGCAATGGCAAAAGCTCGATCTCCAACGGTATCCGCGACGCGCTGGGCGACAAGATCTACGTGCCGCGCGCCATCGAATATTCCGGTCAGGTGATTTCGGTCTATGACCCGATCGTCCATTCGCGCGCCGAGGAACAGGTCGATGACATCACCTCGATCCGCCGCAGTGCCAACCGGTTCGACACCCGCTATGTGCTGTGCGAACGCCCGACCGTGATCACCGGCGGCGAATTGAACCTGTCGATGCTCGATCTCGCCTACAATGCGACCGCCCGCACCTATCAGGCCAGCCTGCAACTGAAAGCCACCGGTGGCGTCTTCATCATCGACGACCTTGGCCGCCAGGCCGAACCACCGCAAAGCATCGTCAACCGCTGGATCGTGCCGTTGGAAATGAATTACGACATCCTGGCGCTGCAGTCGGGTGAAAAGTTCGTGGTGCCGTTTGACACGCTGGTGATCTTTTCCACCAACTTCCACCCGAATGAGATCTTCGATGGCGCGGCACTCCGCCGGATCTTCTTCAAGATCAAGATCGACGGGCCGGATCAGGAAAACTTCCTGAAAATCTTCGCCATGGTGGCGCGCAAGCGCAAGATGCCGCTGAACGAACCCACCCTGCTGCATCTCTTGAAGGTCAAGTATCCGACGATCAACAACGTCTATTCCAACTATCAGCCGATCTACCTGATCGACCAGATGATCGCGATCTGCGAATTCGAGGGCCTGCCCTATCAGATGACGCCCGACCTGATCGACCGCGCCTGGTCCAACATGTTCGTCAAGGACGAAAAGATCGCCAAATAGCCCCTTGGCTTTTTCTTCGTGAAAATACTCCGCAAGGGGGTCCGGGGGGGCGCGCAGCCCCCCCGGCCTTCTTCCGAAAAGGCCACATGGTTTCGCTGGCCCCTCGCCTGCGCTATGAACCCCGCATGGTCCAGCTTCCCCCCCGTTTCGCCGACTGGTTCGCCGCCCGCGGCTGGGCGGTTCACCCGCATCAGCGCGACATGCTGGCGGCATCAAACGACCCCGCCCTGCTCCTGATCGCCCCCACCGGCGGCGGCAAGACCCTGGCGGGGTTTTTGCCAACGCTTGTCGAACTGGCTGACGGCAGCCACCATGGGCTGCACACCCTCTATATCTCGCCGCTCAAGGCACTGGCCGCCGACATCCGCCGCAACCTCGGACGCCCGGTCGCCGATATGGCGCTGCCGATCCGCATCGAGGACCGCACCGGCGATACCAGCCATAGCCAGCGGCTGGCACAGCGTGCCGACCCGCCGCACATCCTGCTGACCACGCCGGAATCACTGGCGCTCCTGCTCAGCTATCCCGATGCGCCGCGGATGTTCGCGGGCCTTTCCCGGGTGATTGTCGATGAGATTCATGCCCTTGCCGAAAGCAAACGCGGCGATCAGCTGATGTTGTGCCTCGCCCGGCTGCAGCGCCTTGCCCCCGGCCTGCGCCGGGTTGGCCTGTCCGCCACGGTGGATGACCCCGCAGCCATCGCCCACTTTCTCGCCCGCAACCCCGACCCCTGCCGCATCCTGCAAGCCGATCCCGGCCCGGATCCCGATATCGCCATGCTGCAGTGCGATGAGCCGCCACCCTGGGCCGGTGGCGGTGGCCGCTATGCCATTCCCGCCGTCCTGCGCGAAGTGAGCCGCCACCGCACTACCCTGATCTTTCACAATACCCGCGCCCAGGCCGAACTGTTCTTCCGCGACCTGTGGCTCGCCAATGACGATGCCTTGCCGATCGGCATCCACCACGGCTCCCTTGCCCGCGACCAGCGCCAACGGGTCGAGGCGGCGATGGTGGCGGGCAGCCTGCGCGCCGTGGTCTGCACCGGCAGCCTTGATCTGGGGATCGACTGGGGCGATGTCGATCTGGTGATACAGGTCGGGGCGCCAAAGAACGTCAAACGGCTGGTGCAGCGCATTGGCCGCGCCAATCACCGCTATAATGCGCCATCCAAGGCGTTGCTGGTGCCCGCCAACCGGTTCGAGGTGGTGGAATGTCAGGCGGCGCTGGGGGCGGTGCTGGACCATGATCTCGATGGCGAACCGCGTGGCCCCGGCCCGCGCGACGTGCTGTGCCAGCATATTCTGATCGCCGCCTGTGCCGGGCCGTTCGATGCCGGTGAGCTCTTTACCGAAGTCACCTCTGCCGGGCCCTACAGCGCCCTGACCCGGCCCGATTTCGACGCCTGTCTGGATTTCATCGCCACCGGCGGCTATGCCCTGCGCGCCTATGACCGCTGGCAGCGGCTGGTTCTCAAGGCGGGCCGGTGGCAGTTGCGCGACCCGCGCGCCACCCGCGCGATCCGGATGAACATCGGCACCATCACCGCCTCTGAAACGCTCAAGGTCCGGATCAAGGGCCGGATGGGCGGCGCAGGGCTGGGCGAGATTGAGGAGGATTTTGCCGCCACCCTGTCCCCCGGCGACACCTTCCTGATCGGCGGCGAAGTGGTCCGGTTCGAGAACCTGCGCGACATGGTGGTGGAGGTGACGCGCGCGCCGGGGCGCAAGCCGAAGATCGCGGTGTTTTCCGGCACCAAATTCGCCACTTCGACCCGGTTGACCGAGCGCATTCTCGCCATGTTCCGCCAGCCTGACTGGCCCGACCTGCCCACGCCGGTCGCCGACTGGCTGGCGCTGCAACGCGACGTATCGCATCTGCCGGAACAAAACCGCCTGCTGGTCGAAAGCTTTCCCCATGACGGGTTGCACCACACCTGCTTTTACGGCTTTGCCGGACGCAATGCGCAGCAAACCCTTGGCCTGTTGTTGACCAAACGGATGGAGGATCACAGCCTGCACCCCATAGGTTTTGTCGCCACCGATTATGCCACCCTGATCTGGGGGCTGGACCCGGTGACCGAGCCTGCGCTGCTGCTCTCCCCCAATGGGTTGCGCGACGGGCTGGAAAGCTGGCTTGGCGGCAATGCGGTGATGAAACGCACCTTCCGCTCGGCGGCGCTGATCGCCGGGCTGATCGAGCGCAACCTGCCGGGGCGGCGCAAATCCGGGCGGCAAGCCACCTTTTCGTCGGATATCCTGTATGACACCCTGCGCAAATATGATCCCGATCACCTGATGCTGCAGGTAACACGGGAGGAGGCGCTGCGCGGTCTGGTCGATTTTGGCCGGATCGAGGCGATGCTGGAACGGATCGGTGGTCGCATCGACCATGTCACCCTTGACCATGTGACGCCGCTGGCAGCCCCGATGCTGCTGGAAATGGGCAAGGTGCCGGTACAGGGCGCGGGCCGTGAACGGCTGATGTCCGAGGCGGCAGACCGGCTGATGGCGGCGGCGCGGTTGAACCGGCCCTTGCCAAGGGGTCGGGGATCGGGCACGAACGAAGCATGAACGGATATGATTTCACCCTGCACGGCGCAACCCTGACCGCGCTCGCCACCGGTGCCTTGCACTGGCCGGAACAGCGGCTGCTGGTGGTGTCTGACCTGCATTTCGGCAAGGCCTGTCGCATCGCCCGGCGCGGCGGCACCCTGTTGCCGCCCTATGCGACCCAAGACACCCTGTTGCGGCTGGAGGCGGATATCGAACGCACCGGTGCCACCAGCATCGTGGCACTGGGGGACAGTTTCGATGACATGGCTGCCGCTGATGACCTGCCCGAGGCGGAACGGCTGTGGCTGACCCGGCTGATGGCCGGACGGCGCTGGATCTGGATCGCGGGCAACCATGACCCGGCACCGCAAAGCCTTGGCGGCAGCCATCTGGCCAGCTTTTCCCTGCAAGGCCTGACCTTTCGCCATATCGCCCTGACCACTGCACTGGGGGAGATATCGGGCCATTACCACCCCAAGGCGCGGCTGGGCGGCGGGGTGCGCCCCTGTTTCCTGCTCGACCGGACCCGGGTGATCCTGCCCGCCTATGGCACCTTTACCGGTGGTCTGTCCTGTACCGCACCTGAACTGCAGGCCCTGATGCAGGGCAATGCCTGTGCTGTGCTGACCGGCCAGCGCCCGCTGGTCATTCCGATGCCCACACCTCAGACGTCGGCGCTGGTTGCCACCTCGTCGCGGTAGCTTCGGCTGACCGGCACCAGCCGCCCATCGCGAAGCCGCAGTTGCAGCTTGCCGCCACAGCGTTCCACCGCCGCAACAGCGGTCTTGGCAACCCAGTGCGAGCGGTGAACCCGCATGCCTTCGATTCCGTCCAGTTCCCCCAGCGCATCGGCAAACCGCATCAACAGGGTAGATTGCCCCCGGTCGGTCTGCACCACCACATAATGGTCGCGCACCGACAGATGCTGCACCGCGCCGCGCTTGTCTTCTGCCAGCCGTTGCAGCAACCGGGGCATCGGGTTTTCTGCCAGCACAGCGGGTACCGGCTCTGGTTCCCTGCGGGCAGTCACCGCCACAGCGCTCTTGCCGCTTTCCAGCGCATCATGGTGCCACAGCCCATGCACAGACCGCACGATGCCCGACCCCAGCAGGTTCACCAGCGCCATGATCCAGAACGGAACCAATGTCACCATGCCCTTGTCGGCAAGCGGTTTGGTGACAATCCAGACCATCGGGGTAAAGACTGCGGCAAACACCAGGCCGATCACCAGCGACCCGATCCAGAAATTCAGCCTGACGCCGTGACGCTCTACCACGGTGCGGATGGCGTGATGCACCGGGATCGACGCCCCGATCAGACCGGCCCAATAGGCCAGCCGCAGCGGCCAGGACATCCCGTCAAACGTGCCAAACGGCCCGGCAATCGAAACGACAAAGGAGAAAATCGCCCAAATCGCCAGTTTGCGCGGCGCAAAAACCTTCAAAAAGCCGTCTGGCCAGTACTCCACCACCAACGTCCCGCGCTAACCCACACCCCTTTGCAGTTTGCAACTAGCAAGCGGCACCGGGATGAGCAAGTCAGACTTGAGCCAGAATCCCGACCTGACGTCTTATCACAAAATCGTGTCCCCAATGATCAGGCGGGGTTTCGCAATCTTGTCGCGTCTGGCGCGGGGCGAAGCCACCGTGATGGACTTGGCAGCTCCGATAGTGATGGCGCAACCGGCGGTGTCACAGCACCTGAAGGGGCTGGAAAAGGCCGGTCGGATCCTGCGCCGTGTCGATGGTGCCCGCCGCCCCTGCCGCCTTGCCCCACAGGGCCTGACCGGGAATGACCCCTGACTGGCCCGGCTGCACCGCACGACGGCACTGAACTTTGCCCGACTCGATGCCGTTCTGGCCAGGAAAACCCGCGGAAAGGACCGGCCAAGACCGCAACGACCCCTGCCCTGCAGGGCGGCACCTCCGGGATCGTCACCCGCCGCGTTGTCGCACCGCCTGTCCGGCTTTGGGCCGCCGATACCGACCCCATGGTGATGGCACGGTGGATGACCGGTCCGGATGGCCGGGTGATGACCCGGCCCGACGCCGCCACCCGCGACATCCTGCTGTCGACGGATATGGCAGTGGCAATGGCGGCCAGCCACGCGCGGCTGCAGGCGCAATTGGAGGGTGTGCCTGCAGGCGCACCTATGCGGTCAGCCCCATCGGCTCTGCCAGACCGGCGCTGCGGCAGGCTGCGGTCAGCGTATTGGCCAGCAGGCAGGCGATGGTCATCGGCCCGACGCCGCCCGGCACCGGGGTGATGGCCCCGGCAACAGCGGCGGCGCTGGCAAAATCGACATCGCCGACCAGCACGGTTTTGCCGCCCCGTTCAACCCGGTTGATCCCGACATCGATCACCGTGGCACCGGGGCCGACATAGTCGCCGGTGATCATTTCGGGCCGGCCGACCGCCGCCACCAGAATATCGGCGCTGCGGCACACGGCTTGCAGGTCCCTGGTGCGGCTATGGGCCACTGTCACGGTGCAGCTGTCGCGCAGCAGCAATTGCGCCATCGGCTTGCCGACGATGTTCGACCGCCCCACCACCACCGCATTCATCCCGGCCAGACTGCCGTGGAGATCGCGCAGCATCATCAGGCACCCCAGCGGCGTACAGGGCACCATTGATTTCTGCCCCGTCGCCAACAGCCCGACGTTGGAGATGTGGAAGCCATCGACATCTTTGGCCGGGTTGATCGCATTGATCACCAGATCCTCGTTCAGGTGCTTTGGCAGCGGCAGTTGCACCAGAATCCCATGCACCGCCGGATCGGCATTCAGCTTTGCCACCAGCGCCAGCAGGTCGGCTTCGGAGGTATCGGCGGGCAGCTTGTGTTCATAGGAGTTCATCCCCACTTCGACCGTCTGCTTGCCCTTGGCTTTCACATAAACCTGGCTCGCCGGGTCTTCACCCACCAGCACCACGGCCAGACCGGGAGCAAACGGCAGGGTTGCCACATGCTCCGCCACCATGGCGCGGACACGGGCGGCAAAGGCTTTGCCGTCGATGATTTTGGCCGTCATCGTTTCTATCTCCTTCATGCAGTCACAAGGGGCAGGCGGCGAAATTCACTCACAAATGCAGGATGAGGCGAGATTGAATCCCTGCATCGCGCGACAGTGTCTCCTGCTTTTTTCTCAACTCGCCGTGACAGGGGGCGGTGCCCGTCCGCCGGGTGGGCACACCAATGCCGGGTTTGGGTACTTTATGGTTGAGCATCCCCCGCAGATGTTCATTGCCGAGGCATCGCGGGGTGCCCGCCCGTCGTGCTGAAAGCACGCCTCCGGCGTGACGGGGCGGACGGGCACCGCCCGGCGGGCTACGCCCTTGATTCCGGGCGAAAAAGGGAAGTGTGCCATTTTGGCTTCGTCAGGCATCATCCTGCGTTCTCCCTGTCTCGATCCAAAGCACCAAGGGCAGTCGCCATCAGCCAGCTCATGACAACCATCTAACCGACACCGACCACAAGGCCGACGCTCACAGCGATCAGTCCAAGGACTCCAACCCACGTCCCCCCCTGGCCTGCCATGGTGCGTTGCAATCCCGGATCAGCCCTTCCCCAAAGTCACTTCTTCGCGCGCAATCGACCAGTCGATCAGCTTGCGCCACAGTTTCTCGATCTGGTCGGGCGGCAACCCATGCGCCACAGCATGACGGCGCACATTGGCCACCACTTCTTCCACCCGCGTGTCGATCCGGGCAGGCAGGCCGACCCCCGGCTTCAACGCGGCGGCCCGGTCGATATAGCCGGTCCGTTCGGCAAACAGCGCGACAAGCGCCGCGTCCACCCGGTCAATCTCTGCCCTGATCTCGGCCAATGTCGCGCAGTCCGCCGGTGGTTTCATCGTTTGCCCCGTGCCCGATCAGAATCCTTTTACCGGCTGCACTTGCCAAGAACAACGCGACAAAGTGGTCAGAACAGCCCTTCGATCTGACCGATGTCGTTCAGCCGGATCGTCTCGGCCGAGGGCACCTTGGGCAGACCCGGCATCGTCATGATCTCGCCGCAGATCGCCACGATAAACCCGGCACCGGCGGACAGCCGCACTTCGCGCACCGGCACCGAATGGCCGGTAGGGGCGCCACGGACGTTCGGGTCGGTGGTAAAGGAATATTGCGTCTTGGCCATGCAGATCGGAAAATGGCCATAACCGGCAGCTTCCCATGCCCTCAGCTGATCGCGGATCGACTTGTCGGCCAGCACTTCATCGGCATGGTAAATCCGTTTGGCGATGGTTTCGATCTTCTGGAACAGCGGCATCTCATCGGGATACAGCGGGGCAAAGTTGGCAGCCCCGCTTTCGGCCATCGCCACCACCTTGTGCGCCAGTTCCTCGATCCCGGCAGAGCCATGCGCCCAGTGTTTGCACAGAATCGCCTCCGACCCCTGCGCCACGACATAATCTTTCACCGCCTGAATCTCGGCGTCGGTATCAGAGATGAAATGGTTGATCGCCACCACCACCGGTACACCAAAGCCCTTGAGGTTGCCGATATGGCGGCCCAGGTTGGGGCAGCCCTTTTTCACGGCGTCAACATTCTCTGCGCCAAGCTCGGCCTTGGCCACCCCGCCGTTCATCTTCATCGCCCGTACCGTGGCGACAATGACAACGGCGGCAGGCTTCAACCCGGCCTTGCGGCATTTGATGTTGAAGAACTTCTCGGCCCCCAGGTCGGCGCCAAACCCGGCTTCGGTCACCACATAATCGGCCAGCCGCAGCGCGGTGTTGGTGGCGGTGACAGAGTTGCAGCCATGGGCGATGTTGGCAAACGGGCCACCATGCACAAAGGCCGGGTTGTTTTCCAGCGTCTGCACCAGATTGGGCTGCATCGCGTCTTTCAGCAGCACCGTCATCGCGCCATCGGCAGACAAGTCACGGCAATAGACCGGGGTCTTGTCGCGCTTGTAAGCCACGACAATGTCGCCCAGCCGTTTTTGCAGGTCAATCAGGTCGTTGGACAGGCACAGGATCGCCATCACTTCCGAGGCCACGGTGATGTCAAACCCGGTCTGGCGCGGGAAGCCGTTGGCGACACCGCCAAGGTTCACCACAATGTCGCGCAGCGCGCGGTCGTTCATATCGATCACCCGGCGCCAGACAATGCGGCGGGCGTCGATATCCAGCGCATTGCCCCAGTAGATATGGTTGTCGATCATCGCCGACAGCAGGTTGTGGGCCGATGTGATGGCGTGGAAATCGCCGGTGAAATGCAGGTTCATCTCTTCCATCGGCACCACTTGCGCATAGCCGCCCCCGGCAGCGCCGCCCTTCATCCCGAAGTTCGGGCCCAGTGACGCCTCACGGATACAGACCACCGCCTTTTTGCCGATCCGGTTCAAGCCGTCGCCAAGGCCGACAGTGGTGGTGGTCTTGCCTTCGCCGGCCGGGGTCGGGTTGATCGCGGTGACCAGGATCAGCTTGCCGGGTTTGTTGCCCCGGATCTGTTCGATAAAGGCTTGCCCCACCTTTGCCTTGTCATGGCCATAGGGCAGCAGATGTTCCGCCGGGATCCCCAGTTTGGCACCGATCTCCAGAATCGGCAATTTCTTTGCGTCGCGGGCAATCTCGATATCGGATGTCACGGCCACTTGTCTCTCCCTGTCGGGGCTTCACCTGCCCCAAAATGTTACGGTAACCCATAGGGACTTGCGCCGGTTTGAACAGGACCAATTCCGACAGTTCCGGCGTTGGAATCGCCAGAACCGGTTTCCCATCGGAAACGCGCGGTATGCTTTGGAACGATTCTTGGCTAAAATGGAAAATTCATTCCAATAGTGCGGTGCCGCGCGCCGATCGCTGTCCCGCCATACCACAGGCGGCAGGCTCAGCCTGCCGGAACCTCAGACCGTCACCACAAAGAACACCCGGCGAAACGGCATCAGCACCGATCCGTCGGCCAGCGCCGGATAGGCCACCGCCAGCGCCTCTTCATAAGCCAGCACAAAGGCGGCGGCTTCGGCCTCGTTCAGCTTTTGCAGGAAGGGCCGCATCACGGTGCTTTCGGTGAACCGCCGCACCGGATGGGCGGTGGACCCCTCTTGCAGCCACAACCGTTGCACATAATCGGTTTGCCATGCCGACACCCGGCCCAGCGGTGTCAGCCACCCCGCATAGGTTTCGGCGGTTTCCACCGGGGCCTGCCAGACCGGGGCTTGCCAGCCGCTGAAATCGAACCGGTCGGGAAACATCGCGGCGGCAATGTCGCGCAGGAACCGGTGCGACGGGGCGCGGAACTGGCGCGGCATCTGCACCGCCAGTGTACCGCCCGGTGCCAGATAGGTGGCCAGACGCGGCATCAGCATCGCATGGTCCGCCAACCAGTGCAGCACCGCATTGGAAAAGATCAGCGCCGGTGGCACTTCCGGGCGCCACAGGCCGACATCTTCGGCGATCAGGCTTTGGTAGCGCCCGGTTGCCTCCGCCTCTGCCAGCATCGCGGGCGAGGCATCAACCCCGGTCAGCCGCCCGGCAAATCGCTGTGACAGCGCATCCGCCACCGATCCGGCACCGCAGCCCAGATCAACCACCGGCCCGTCGGGCACATCACCGACCTGCGCCAGCAGATCCAGCGCAGGCCGCAGCCGCAAATCGCCAAACAGCGCGTAGCTTTCCGGGTTCCAGTCGCTCACAACCACCCCCGCCGCCGGAACCACAGATAGGGTGCCACCGCCGATACCACCATCGCCAGCAGCGCCAGCGGATAGCCCCAGACCGAATGCAGTTCCGGCATCACATCGAAATTCATCCCGTAGATCGAGGCGATCAGCGTCGGTGGCAGAAACACGAATGCGACAATGCTGAAAATCCCCAGAATCTTGTTCTGCTCGATATTGATCATCCCCAGCGTCGCATCCAGCAGAAACAGGGTCTTTTCCCCCTGCACCTGTGCGTAATCGGCCAATGACCGCAGATCGCGCCCCAGCACCTTGACCCGGCCCTTGCTGTCGGCTTTGCCATTTGGCGCGATCTGCAACACCGACCCGATCAGCCGGTCAATCGTGGCCAGACTGTCGCGCACCTTGGCGTTCAGATCTTCGGCCCGGCCGATCTGTTCCAGCACCTGTGCCAGCTTCGGGTTGCGCGCAGACCCCGCCAACTGGAACAGGCTTTTGGAAATATCTTCCAACCCGTGACTGGCGCTTTCCAGAATATCGGCCAACCGGTCCACGATCACTTCAAACAGTGCGACCAACACGGCATGGCCATTGTTGCAGCCCATCGGCTGTTTCAGCGACATCTCGACAAAGGTCTGAAACGGCCGGGGCGCATGATAGCGCACGGTGACCAGCCGCCCCTCGGCCAGCACAAAGGTCACCGGGGCAGTGATCGGGTCGCGGCCATTGGGCAGGCTCATCAGATTGGCGGTCAGAAACAGCGCCCCCGCCTCGTCATACAGCCGCGACGACATCTCGATCTCTTCCATGTCGGCACGGGTCGGGATCTGGATTGCCAACGCCTGTTCCAGCAGCGCCTCCTCTTCCGGGGTCGGATAGACCATGTCGATCCAGACCACCTGCGCCAAAGCGGCAAGCGCCTCCGGGGCAGTGTCATGGCGCGCCAGTTTGCCATCCTGATTGTGATAAAAGTGAATCATTGCACCCACCCGCCGTTTCCCGGGACCAAAGCATCAAATCGCGCCAAGGGGAACCATCAAGCGCATGTGCTCCGATGCCCTTTTGTCCTTTGGTCATTTTCTGTTCGAAAATATCCCACAGGGGGTCCGGGGGGTGTGAAACCCCCCGGCTTCTTCAGGAAAGCAGCGGGGTCCGGGGGGGTGTGACCCCCCCCGGCTTCAGCGGCGATTCACCTCCGGTCGCTCAGACCTTCGCCGCCGTCACTTCCACTTCGACCACAAACTCCGGCCGGGTGAACCCTGTCACGATCACCAGTGTCGAGGCCGGCAACCGCTCCACCCCCTCCAGCCATGCATCCCGCGCCGCCATGTAGCCTGCCATATCGGCGCGGTCGGTGACAAAGGCGTTGATCCGGATCACATCACCTGGCCCCATCCCGGCTTCGGCCAGGATCGCGGCGCAATTGGCAAAGCACAGCTGCGCCTGCGCCTCTGCCCCTCCCGGCACCACGCCGTCGCGGGTCAGCGCCAACTGGCCCGAGGTCACCACCAGCCGGGCACCGGCGGCTATTTCAACACCATGGGCATAGCGGGCAAAAGGCGCGGCGATGCCGGGCGGAGTCAGGGTTTTCATGGCTGGTCCTGCAGGTTCAACGGGTTTTGGGCGGCACCAGACAGACTCACTTGCCGCCGGAACAATCATGCGTCACGATGAATGCCTGATTTCAATGCAAATCGGATGTGGCGTGACAATTCGGGCGGACTGCCCTCGGTTCCGGGCAAGGCTGCGTTAACGTCTGGCGCACATTCACCAACGGAGGTTTCGATGCTGCTGAACAAGACTGCCGTTCTGCTGACCCTGATGGGCAGCGCCACGACTGCAATGGCCAATGAGCCGGTGATTTTCGGTACCAACTGGCTGGCTCAGGCCGAGCATGGCGGCTATTATCAGGCGGTGGCCGATGGCACCTATGCCAAATGCGGGCTGGATGTGACGATCATGCCGGGTGGCCCCCAGGTCAACAACCGGGCGCTGCTGCTGGCGGACAAGATCCAGTTCAACATGGGCGGCAACCTGCTGGAGGCGTTCAGCGCGGTGCAGGAGAATGTGCCGGTTGTCGTGGTTGCGGCGTCGTTTCAAAAGGAACCACAGGTGATCCTGACCCATCCGGGGGCTGCCGCGACCTTTGCCGATGTGGCGAAACTGCCGACGATCCTGATCGGCGATCAGGGCTATGCCAGCTTTTACCAATGGATGATCAAGGCCTACGGCTTTACCGAGGAACAGCGCAAACCCTATACCTTCAACCCGGCCCCGTTCATCGCCGATGAAGCCTCGGCGATGCAGGGCTATATCTCATCCGAACCGATGATGGTGGAGCAGGAGGGCGGCTTCAAACCCGATGAATTCCTGTTGGCGGATCAGGGCTGGTCAACCTATGCCACCACCATCGAAGTGATGGCCGACACCATCGCCACCAAACCGGAACAGGTGCAGTGCTTTGTCGATGGCTCTGCCATCGGCTGGTACACCTATCTTTACGGCGACAATGCCGCCGCCAATGCGATGATCAAGACCGACAACCCCGACATTTCGGATGAACAGATCGCCTTTGGCATCGCCAAGATGATCGAGGTCGGCATCGTCGATTCCGGCGACAGCCTGACGATGGGGATCGGGGCGATCACCGAAGCCAAGGTCAAGGATTTCTTTGACAAGATGGTCGAAGCCGGGGTGGTTGATGGTGCCATCGACTGGAAAGCCGCGTTCACCACCGCCTTTGTCAACAAGGGCGTCGGGATGGACCTGTTCCCGAAGTGACGCTGTGACCACCTCTCCCCCTTCCCCTCTCCCAGCGGGAGAGGGGTGCGCGAACGGTGCCGCCAGCGCTCCCCTCTCCGCCTTCGGAGAGGGGCCGGGGGAGAGGTTTTTGAAAGGCAAAAGCCTTGACCGGAGCCGTTGAATGAGCGCTGCCCCCCGCGCATCCCTGCCGCTTGGCCAGCGCCCGCCGGTGCTGCAGATGACCACTGTCGGCAAGGTGTTTGCCGGCAATGTCGTCGCCCTGAACAACATGTCGCTGACGGTGAACCAGGGCGATTTCATCTCGCTGCTCGGCCCATCGGGCTGTGGCAAATCCACCGCGCTCCGGCTGATTTCCAACCTGATGCATCCGACCTCTGGCCGCATCTCGTGGGAGGGCGGACAGGGTGCCGATGATCTGGGCATGGTGTTTCAGGAACCGACCCTGATGCCCTGGACCACGGTGGCGCAGAATGTCTATCTGCCGTTCCGCATCCGGGGTCAAAGCTATCCTGCCGTCAAGGACCGCATCATGGAAATCATGGCGCTGGTCGGGCTGGAGGCGTTTGCCGCTGCCTACCCGCGCGAATTGTCGGGTGGCATGAAAATGCGGGTGTCGATTGCCCGTGCTTTGGTGACAAATCCACGGCTGATCCTGATGGATGAACCCTTTGCCGCCCTGGATGAGATTACCCGCCACCGGTTGAACCACGATCTGCTGGCGCTGAAACAGAAAATCGGCTGCACGGTGATTTTCGTCACCCATTCGGTGTTCGAGTCGGTGTTTCTGTCCGACCGCATCATGGTGATGGCGGCCCGCCCCGGCCGGGTGATCCGCGAACTGGTGGTCGATGCGCCCTATCCAAGGGATGAGGCGTTCCGCACCAGCCCCGAATATGCCGCCCATTGCCGCGCCACCTCGGATGCGCTGCATCAAGCGATGGGAGAAGCGGTATGACCCCGGTAATCGACGCCGAAGAGGCCGCCCGCGCCCGGGCCCGCCGCTTGGAAAAGGTCGGCAAATGGCTGATGCCGGTACTGGTGATGGTGGTGCTGATCGTGGCGTGGGACCGTTTGGTGGTGGTCAACGACATCAAGCATTACATCCTGCCCGGCCCCGGTCTGGTGTGGCAGACCCTGATCGAGGATTGGGGCACCCTGTACCCGTCGCTGATCGTCACCCTGAAAATCACCCTGATGGCGCTGGCGGTGGCGGTGGTGGGCGGCGTTGGCCTTGCGGTGCTGTTCACCCAGTCGCGCTGGCTGGAGATGAGCTTTTACCCCTATGCCGTGATTCTGCAGGTGACGCCGGTGGTGTCGATAGCCCCGCTGATCTTCATCTATGTCAGCAACCGCACCGTTGGCCTGTTGCTTTGTGCCTGGCTGGTGGCGTTTTTTCCGGTGCTGGCCAACACCACGCTTGGCCTCAACTCCGCAGACCACAACCTGCGCGATCTGATGCGGATCTACGGTGCCACCCGCTGGCAACGCTTGCGCTATCTGCAACTGCCGTCAGCCCTGCCCTATTTCCTTGGCGGTCTGCGCATCGCCGGCGGGTTGGCGCTGATTGGTGCGGTGGTGTCGGAATATGTCGCAGGCACCGGTGGTATCGGGTCTGGCCTCGCCTTCCGCATTCTGGAAGCGGGCTACCGGCTGAACATCCCCCGGATGTTCGCGGCGCTGTTGCTGATCGCGGTAACCGGGGTGGTGATCTTCATGGCACTGTCGTTGCTGTCGCACTTGGCGCTGCGCAAGTGGCATGAAAGCGCGATCAAGCGCGAAACATGATGGATTTCGCCACCCTTCCCCCCGGCCCCGTGACGCTGGACAATGTCACCATTCCGGCCTGCCTGCTGGGTCAACCCGGCGATCTGGTCCGCACCCGGCTGCACATCGCCGGGGGCCGCATCAGCACCCAGCCCGGCCTGGCGGTGGATATGCGCGGGGCGATGCTGTTCCCCTGTTTTGTCGACATGCACACTCATCTCGACAAGGGCCATATCTGGCCCCGCGCCCCCAACCCCGATGGCAGCTTCATCGGGGCTTTGACCACCGTAGAGGCAGACCGCACCGCGCGCTGGAGCGCTGGCGATGTCGCAACCCGGATGGAGTTTGCGCTGCGCTGCGCCTATGCCCATGGCACATCGGCGATCCGCACCCATCTCGATGCGATTCCGCCCCAGGATGCGATCAGCTTTCCGGTGTTTGCCGCCAAACGCGCCGAATGGGCCGGGCGGATCACGCTGCAGGCGGTGTGCCTGATCGGGGCCGACGACTTTTCCGTGGGTGGCCCGTTTCGCGCCACCGCCGATATTGTCGCAGCGGCGGGGGGGGTGCTGGGCATGGTCACCTATCCGCTGCCCGACATCGCCACCCGCATCCGGCAGTTCCTGGCAATGGCGACCGATCGCGGCCTGTCTGCCGATTTCCATGTCGATGAAACCCTGGACCCCGCCTCCAACACCCTGCGGCTGATAGCAGAGGCGGTGATTGCCGCCCGCTTTGCCGCCCCGGTCGTCGTCGGCCATTGCTGTTCGCTGTCGGCGATGGCGGAAAGTGCGGCGCTGGCGACCCTTGATCTGGTGGCACAGGCGGGCATTCATGTGGTGTCGCTGCCGATGTGCAACCTCTATCTGCAAGACCGCCATGCGCATCGTACCCCCCGGATGCGCGGCATCACCCTGGTGCATGAGATGAAGGCGCGCGGCATTCCCGTCAGCTTTGCCTCCGACAACAGCCGCGATCCGTTCTATGCTTACGGCGACATGGATATGCTGGAACTGATGCGCGAGGCGACGCGGATCGGCCATCTGGACCATAGTGCCAGCGACTGGCCGCTGGCCTTTACCCACTCGCCCGCGAGAGCAATTGGGCTGGCTGCCCCCACCCTCACCCCCGGTGCGCCGGCGGATCTGGTGATCTGCCGCGCCCGCACGTGGTCGGAGCTGTTTTCCCGCCCGCAATCCGACCGGATCGTGATCCGTGCCGGGCGGCAGATCGACCGCACCCTGCCCGACTATGCCGAGCTTGACCCATTGATG
>JAYTDA010000419.1:0-6018 GCA_043736155.1 Paracoccaceae bacterium
TTTTCCGCCGCCAATGTCATCACCCCCGAAATGTCGCTGGCCTCTGCGGCGCTGTCCGGTCTGACGGTCAATGGCGTGGCTGTGAATGTCACCGGGTCCAACAGCACGATTGCCGGTGGCAGGATGGCGGCAGAATTCGCAGTGCGCGATGGTCTGGCCATCAAGGCCCAGACCGAGCTGGATGCCTTGGCCCGCGATCTGGTCGAGCGGTTCCAGTCACCCGGCACCGATGCCACCTTGACGATCAACGATGCCGGGCTGTTCACCGATGCCGGGGCGCTGTTCGACCCCTCGGTCGAGGTCGGTCTGTCGCAGCGTCTGGCGATCAATGCCGCCGCCGATCCCGCGCAGGGCGGTGCCTTGTGGCACCTGCGCGACGGATTGTTGGCCGCCAGCCCCGGCCCGGTCGGTGACGCCACCGGGATCGGCCGGCTGGTATCGGCGCTGCAGGCCAGCCGCGCCCCGGCCTCGGGCTTGCTGGCAGGCATTGCCGCCAGTGGCCCCGGTCTTGCCGCCGGTTTCCTCTCGATCTTTGCCACGGACCATCAAGGCGCCGAAGCCGACCTGACCTATGCCGCCGCCCGCTACGATGCGATGAAGGGGCTGGAATTACAGGCCGGTGTCGATACCGATCTGGAAATGCAAAGCCTGTTGCTGGTCGAACAGGCCTATAATGCCAATGCCAAGGTGATCCAGACCGTGGATCGCCTGTTGCAAGCCCTGCTGGAGATTTGAGCCATGACCCTGATGTCTGTCGGCGACCTGTCCAGGTCATTCCAGATGCGCCGCCACTCGACCGAGCTGAAACTGGCGCTGGAGCGCTATGGCACGGAGGCCACCACCGGCCGCACCGCCAATCTGGCACAGACGGTCAAGGGCGATTTCACCGCCGTGGC
The DNA here is from genome assembly GCA_043736155.1 of Paracoccaceae bacterium. Taxonomy (GTDB): domain Bacteria; phylum Pseudomonadota; class Alphaproteobacteria; order Rhodobacterales; family Rhodobacteraceae; genus JANNRR01. The sequence goes on from JAYTDA010000419.1 coordinate 897, forward strand.
CGGACTGGAACGGTCGCTGACCCAGCTGGATGGCTATCGGTCCGCCACCAACGAAGCGGCGGCTTTTGCGGCAGCGCTGCAGGAAACCCTGGGCACCGTCGGCACCCTTGCCGCTGGCGGGGCCTCGGGGCTGATCCAGGCCTCGATGTCGACCAGTGGCAATGTGATCCTGTCGGCGGGCATCGATGTAAAGCAACGCTTTGTCGCCGCCGTCGCCGCCCTGAATACCCGCGCCGCCGACCGGACCCTGCTTGGCGGCGCCGATACCACGACCGCCGCCATAGTCCCGGCAGAGGATATTCTGGTCGCCCTCAGGGCGTTGACGACGGGGATGAGTTCTGCCGCCAGCATCGATGCCGCCGTGGTGGCCTGGTTCGACGATCCGGCTGGCTATGAAACCCTCGCCTATCAGGGGTCAGCCACGCCACTGGCCCCGTTTCAATTGGGAGAAGGTGAGGATGTCAGCCTGACCATCACTGCCAACCACAGCCAGATCCGCGATACGCTGAAAGGTCTGGCGCTGGGGGCTTTGGTCGGCGAAGGCGCGCTGGGCCTTGACCGGCCGGAACAGATGGCGCTGGCCCGCCGCGCCGGGGAACATATGTTGACGGCTGACACGTCGATCACCTATCTGCGCGCTGATCTGGGCGCAGTCGAGGCGCGGATCGACGAAGCCGCCACCCGCAATGCTGCCGAATCCGCCGCGCTGCAACTGGCCCTGTCGGCGATTGTCAGTGTCGATCCCTATGAGGTGGCATCCGCCCTGCAGGAAACCCAGACCCAGCTGGAAACGCTGTACACCATCACCGCCCGGATGTCGCGCCTGCATCTGGTGGATTTCCTGCGATGATCCGGCGCGTGCTGACAGCCGCCCTGTTGATCTTTCTGCTGCCGTCACTGGCGCAGGCCAGTCTGATCCGGCTGAAGGATCTGGTGGAATTCGATGGGGTCCGCGGCAACGATCTGGTGGGTTACGGTCTGGTGGTCGGGTTGAACGGCACCGGCGACGGCTTGCGCAATGCGCCCTTTACTGAAGATATCATGTCGAACATTCTGGAACGGCTGGGGGTCAATGTCACCGGCGAACAGTTCCGGCCCAAGAATGTAGCGGCGGTGTTTGTCACCGCCAGCCTGCCGCCGTTTGCCCGCGCCGGTGGCCGGATCGACATCACGGTTTCGGCGATCGGCGATGCGAAAAGCCTGCTCGGTGGCACCCTGGTGATGACGCCGCTGAATGGTGCCGATGGCCAGATTTACGCCGTGGCGCAAGGCACCATCATCGCAGGCGGGGTTGCTGCCGGCGGCGATGGCGCCAATGTGGTCGAGGGTGTGCCAACCGCCGGGGTGATCCCTGCCGGTGCAAGGGTGGAGCGCGAGATCGAGTTTGATTTTACCACCCTCGACACCCTGCGGCTGGCGTTGCGTTCGCCCGATTTCACCACCGCCGCCCGGATCGAACAGGTGATCAACGCCGATTTCGGTCGTGAGGTTGCGGTCATGCTGGACAGTGGCACCGTGATGCTGAGCATCAGCGCCACCCAGATGCGATCCCCGGCCCATGCCCTGGCGCGGATCGAGGATCTGACCATTCAGCCAGAGCAACGGGCGCGGGTGGTGGTGGATCAGGCCTCCGGCACCATCGTGATCGGTGCCGATGTGCGGATTTCCAACGTCGCCGTCAGCCAGGGCAACCTGACCCTGCGGGTCGAGGAAAACCCGATGGTGGTGCAACCGAACCCCTTTACCGAAGGCGAAACCATCGTGGTGCCCCGCACCTCTGCCTCGATCCAGAATCAGCCCGGCATCGGCTTGGCAGAGATTGCCGAAACCACCTCGCTGTCCGACGTGGTGGCGGGGCTGAACGCACTGGGTGTGGCACCGCGCGACATGATCGACATCCTGAAAAGCATCAGCGCCGCCGGGGCGCTGCATGCCGAGTTTTTGGTGCGGTAGGCTGGTGGGGTCAAATCCGCAAGCGCGCGCGGACATCCCCACCAACCCCACGCCAGTCCGGTGCCGTTCGTTGCCTATCCGCGCCGGAATCACGTTTGGTCAAGGCGCTCGATTGACCCTTTGGACAGCATTGGGAAAGCGGGTGTGCGGTGGCGCACCGATCTGGACGTCTGTCGCCACCGTACGGGTGGAACCGGAATTGCCGCTCCATACTGTCGGCTCTTTCCGAAAAGGAAAGAGTACGCCGGCGGCCCCGGAGGGGAAAAACAGACGTAGATCAGGAGACGCATACTTTTGGCCAGCGGTGCCGACGCTATAGCCATGCCGCGCATGACCTTTGCCGCCGGCGAAACCATCAGGATCGGCGTGTTGCATTCGCGGTCGGGCACGATGGCGCTATCGGAAACCACGCTGAAAGACACCCTGCTGATGCTGATCGCGGCGCAGAACGCCAGGGGCGGCGTGCTGGGCAAGCAGCTGGAAGCCGTGGTGGTTGACCCCGCATCCGATTGGCCGCTGTTCGCCGAAAGGGCCCGCGAACTGCTGGCGATGGACAAGGTCGATGTGTTGTTCGGCTGCTGGACATCGGTCAGCCGCAAATCGGTGCTGCCGGTGATCGAAGAGCTGAACGGGCTGTTGGTCTACCCGGTGCAGTTCGAAGGCGAAGAAAGCTCGAAAAGCGTGTTTTACACCGGTGCCGCGCCAAACCAGCAGGCGATCCCGGCAGTGGATTGCTATCTGGAAGAACTGGGCGTTCAAAAATTCGCGCTGCTCGGTACCGACTTTGTCTACCCGCGCACCACCCACACCATTCTGGAGTCCTATCTGACTGCCAAAGGCCCCTCGAAAGCGGATATTTTCGTGAACGACACCCCGATCGGCCATTCCGACTGGTCGAAAATCGTCGGTGACGTGGTGGCGCTGGGGGCCGCTTGCAAGAGGGTCGGGGTGATTTCAACCATCAACGGCGATGCCAACATCGGGTTTTACATGGAACTGTCGGCGGGTGTGACCGCCGACACCCTGCCGGTGGTCGCCTTTTCGGTTGGCGAAGAGGAACTGCCGGGGCTGGATACTACCAACCTCGCCGGGCATCTGGCGGCGTGGAACTATTTCATGTCGGCTGAATCACCGGAAAACGCCGCCTTCATCGCCGACTGGAAAGCCTTCATCAAGGATGATGCCCGTGTCACCAATGACCCGATGGAGGCGCATTACATCGGCTTCAACATGTGGGTGAACGCGGTGACCGCCGCCGGAACCACCGAAGTTGATGCGGTGTCGGATGCGATGATCGGGCAGAATTACCCGAACCAGACCGGGGGTGTCGCCGAAATGCTGGCCAACCACCATCTGACCAAGCCGGTGCTGATCGGTGAAATCCGCGCCAATGGCCAGTTCGACATCATCAGCCAGACCGACCCGGTGGCAGGCGACGCCTGGACCGACTATCTGCCCGAATCCGCCGCGCTGGCGACGGACTGGAAAGACCTGAAGTGCGGTATGTACAATAGCGTTACCAAGACCTGCGTGCAGCTGACCTCGAACTCCTGAACCGCTGGCGAAGGGGCCATCCGCCGCTTGCTGCTCTTGGCCACGCTGGCCTTGCTGTGTCTTGCTGTCCTGTCACCCGCTCAGGCCGAAACCGCCGCCGGGATTCTGGCCGCCAATGCCAAACAGGTGGAAAAGCCGTAGCGCCGGACCAACGGCCCGGTGATTGCCGCATTGGCCGCCAACGGTGTCCCGGCTGCGGCGGTGGTGCTGTCAGCCTGGGCCGACAAGCGGCTGGGTCTGCGCAAGTCTGATGGCGGGTTTTCATGATCGAACGGACGGCAGAAGGGTTTGCCCTGCGCGATCTGGCCGGGGTCGAGGCCGGAACCGCCGTTAAAGGCGATGTGATAGAGTTGAAACCCAACGCCGGGGTGCGCGGGCTGATTGAAGCCGCGTTGGTACTGTTTACCCTGTCCGACCCCGATCCGGCAAGGCGGGCCGAGGCGCCGACCTCGATTGCCCGCGACCCTGCCCCGGAACTATTGGAACCGCTGCGGGCTGCTTTGAAAACAGAGACTGACCCGGACTCTGCAGCCCGGGTGGCGGCGATTGAAGGCTTTGGTGCCGACCTTGGGCTGGACCTGCGCGGGGCGCTGAACCCGCTGGTGGCGACCCGCCGCATCGCCGCCGCCGGTGATCCGCCACCGGGCAGCAATCTGGCGCGTGAACTGCGCCCCGGGCCCGACCTGCCCAACGAGGAAGCCGATGACTTGCTGGTTGATGGCGGTCTGGCCCCGGCGCGGCTGACCGTGGCCGGAGGCCGCGCGGCTTTGGTGGCCCCTGTGGAAAATGGCACCGTTGCCGGGGTGCCGCTGGCCGATCTGGCGGGCCTGGCGGCGCGCGACCGTGCCCCTACCGGGCTGGAAAGTGCTGGGCTGGTGCCGCTGGCGGCAACCGATGACGAGGCGACGGCGGGCGCTGGCGGCGCACCGATTTTACCAGCTTTATGCCGTAACAGACCCTGATGTGACCGCCGTTGCCCGGACGGCGCTGCACCGGATCGGGGTCAAGGTTGCCGGAGTGCAGGTCGCCGATCTGGCACTGGACGGGCTGGCACTCGCCTCGATCTATTTCCTCGCCGCCATCGGGTTGGCGATCACCTTTGGCGTGATGGGGGTGATCAACATGGCGCATGGCGAGTTCATCACCATGGGGGCCGATACCAGCTATCTGGTGCAGCAATACATCGCCGACTACACGCTTTCGATCGTGATCGCGCTGCCATTGGCCTTTGCCGTCACCTTTGCCGCCGGGGTCGCGATGGAGCGGCTGGTGATCCGGCATCTGTACAAACGGCCGCTGGAAACGCTGCTCGCCACCTTTGGCATCTCCATCGCGCTGCAACTGATGGTTAAGAACATCTTTGGCACCCAGGCGCGGCCCTTGACGGCACCGGGATGGCTGGATGGGGCGTTGAGCGTCAATGACATGCTGTCGATCAACAGTAATCCGCATTGCGATCTTTGTGCTGGCGGAGCTGGTCGTGCTGTTTCTCCTGTATCTGATGAAACGGTCGCGGCTGGGGCTGGAAGTGCGTGCGGTGACACAAAACCCCGCGATGGCGGCCTCGATGGGGATCAACCCCGGCTGGATCACCAGGCTGACCTTTGGCCTCGGC
>JAYTDA010000420.1:0-12741 GCA_043736155.1 Paracoccaceae bacterium
GGAATGGCAAGGCTTGGGCGGCTGACGAAGGGTCAGAAGGCCGCGCCGAGGCTTATATCGAGGTGCCGGTCTTCAATCGCGACACCGCTGCGGTCGAAACCTGGAAGATCGTCGCGCTGATCGACCGGTTAAAGTGGCAGACGGCGATTGATTTTTCCAACTCAGCCGGGACCCCGCCCGCGCTTTGGGCGATCATCAAATACCCGCCAGAAATGATGCACCGCGCCTCGCCTGACATTGATGTGCTGGCGTGGGTAATCGGCTATGGCCCGGCGGAAACTGACGATCTCTTCATCCGCGCCGCCGCGCTGTAACGGGGCCTGCCATGCCTTTGTTTGACAGCGGGATTTTTGACCCGGCGATTTTCGACACCGCAATAGTCAGCGGGGTTGGCAGCTCCGCTGGCGCTGGCACCGCAACCGGAACCGGCGCGACCGTAACCGGCGCTACTGGCGCTGCTGCCGGATCAGGGCTGGCGTCCGGTCAGGCCGTCACAATCGCGGGTGCGGCGGGTTCTTCGACCGGCGCTGCGGTTGCGGCGGGCGTTGGCGCGAACGGAGCCGGTGCCACCGTTGGAAGCTCTGCCGGTGTGGCAACTGTCTCAGGTAACGCTCAGACCGTCGCTGGCGCTTCAGGCGCGTCTGGTGGCGTCGCCGTTGCGACCGGATCGGCACAGGCGGTTTCTGGTGCGGTTGCGGCCGGCGCTGGCGTTGCAACGGCATCCGGCGCAGGGGCGTCTGTCCAGCCCGCTTCGGGGGTATCATCTGGCGCTGCAACGTCCCTGGGCGTGGCCTTGACGGTCCTTGCCGCTACCGGTCTCGCCTCTGGGGTCGCAGTGGCTTCTGGCGCCTCTCCTGCGGCCTCTGGCGCGACAGGTTCCGCAGACGGCGCGGCTTCCGTTCTCGGCCAAAGCCAGACAGTGCGCCTTGCGTCCGGACTCAGTGCCGGGAACGCTGCTGTCAGCGGTGGAACCCAGACCGTCGTTGGCGGTGCCGGGAATAGCGCCGGGGCTGGGCTCGCGGCGGGTCAGTCCCAGACTGTAGCCGGAACCAGCGGCGCAAGCTCTGGCGTTGGCGTGGCTGCGGGGCAGGCGCAGACTGTCGCCACATCAACGGGCATCAGCACCGGCGCTGGCGTCGCCACAGGCCAGACCCCGGCGACATCCGGATCGGTTGGGGTCAGTGCTGGCGTGGCGGCTGTATCCGGTCAGGCACAGACCGTTGCGTCGGTCGCCGGGGCCAGTGTCGGGATCGGCGCCGCCAGCGGACAGGCCAGAACTGTTGCGGCGGTGGTCGGATCAGCAGCAGGGCAGGGGTCGGCGCTGGCCGCAGGCGGAACGGTTGCTCTTGCGCAAGGCTCAGGCTCCGGGTCCGCAACCGTCACTGGCGTTGGGCGTGGAATTGCGCCCTCAGCAGGTTCGGCCGCCGGCGCTGCATCTGCGATCGGCAGAACGCCTTCTGGCGGGTCGGACGCGATCGCCTCAATTCCCGTGATCTGGCAGGACGCATCCTTTCCGATGTTCTGGCCGACCGCATCCATCGGTGTCGACTGGCAGGCTGCGGCCATCGGGATCGACTGGCTGGATCATTCCTCGCCCGCCGCATGGGAGCGCGCCCAGATCCCTTTCGAGTGGCAGCTCGCCTAAATTTCAACACGGGAGAGCCCGGATCAGGAGACGCCCATGCTGACCATCCACACGCAAGATTCACTGATTGTCGACTTCCCGGTCAGCTTTCCATCAACCGGAAATATTCAGTCGCTCACCGGTGCCGTGGTGGTGGTTTCCGCAGCGCCAGCGCTGGGAGGCGCAACTGTCGCCGGAACCCACGTCATCGTATCGAACACCATCACGGCGACGTTTCCAGCCGCCTCATTTACCAGCGGGGTCTGGCGGTTGCAGGTCAAGGTCACGATCTCGGGCGAGGTGCAGACCTTTGAGGTCACTTTTACCGTCATGCCATCAAACACCTAGCGCAGGGATATTCCTCATGGCCGCCAGACCAGTCCAAAAAATCAAATTTCCGCTCGTGGACATCCATCGCAGAACGGTGAGCCTTGGTGGCATCCCAGCTCACTTGACGCGCACCCAGTTCGATCTGGTGGCGTACCTTGCAGCCAATCCCGGGTTTGTCAGGACTCGCCTTCAAATACTCGATGCGATCAGCCCGGGAGCGACAGGTGAATACTATGACCGAAACGTCGATTCCCATGTGCGTCGCAGCCGGGAGGCGTTTCGAGCTGCCTGGGGTATCGCTGAGTGGATCGAAACGGCGCAAGGCGTCGGCTACCGGTGGCGCGAGGTTGGACAATGAGATTGGTCCGCTCAACACAAGCCGCGTTGTGTATCGTTTTCGCTGCGATGTTTGCCACAACAAGCAGCGCCCAAACCCCCGGCGGGGGGCAGTGCGCCACCCGCGACCAGGTGGTGGCGGCGCTTGCCACCAAATACGGCGAAACCCGCAACAGCATCGGACTGGCCGCAAACAACACGCTGATGGAGGTATGGGCATCGGAAAAAACCGGCACCTGGACCATCACCGTCACGATGCCCAGCGGTGTCACCTGCATGGTGGCGTCGGGTCAGGGCTATGAAGGGCTGTCGGAGGTGCTGTCGGTGCCGGGCGAGCCGACGTGAGATGCCAACGGCATCCAGTCGTCCGGGCGATAGCCGGACACATATGCGCGCAGCAACCTCACCACGGATTCTCCCGGTCTCCGTGAGCCTTTTTCCAGTTCGCTGATCCGGGCTTTATCGCCATAACCCAGCAGCCGCGCCATGTCGGACTGAGTCAGGCCCAGCGACTGCCGGGCCTCACGGATGGAATCGGGGGTCATGTGTTGATGGTCCAACGGGCATCGCCGACCCGGCGCGATGCCACAATGTCGTAGCCCTGAGCCTTGTGACTGGGCGATACCAGCGTGTCGGTGATGGTGATCAGATGATCTGCAAGCCCATCGCCAAACGCGCGGCTGGCGTTGATCTTGGCCGCAGCAATTGTGTCGCCAACGTCCACGGTGGGACTTCTGCCGATGCTGTGGTGGGTGATGGTGGCGGTAAATCTTGTCATCTTTCGATCCTCCATAAAGCGGTGCGATTGGCTTAGTTCCAGGCGTCCAGCATCCCCATGCTGCCGTACCCGCCGTCCATTATGCTGTCGATGCGGGCGGCGCTCGGCTCGGATGCGCGGCGGGCAACAGTGACGGCCTTGACCAGCAGCTTCACGCGGGCGGTGTAGGTCACCTTCTGAGTCATCTGGCTGGTTTCGATCACGCTGTAATCGCCATCATCCGTCACGTCCAGGCGCGCGGTGTTGACAATCTTTTCCGACTTGGCGTGATTAGCGGCGGCCTCTGCGGCCCATGCCGCGTTGATCTCTGTCGAGCGGGTCTTGACAAACCATGCGTCCGCAGCCTTGCCAACGTTACCGGTGGTCCAAGTTTTGCCGGTCTCGATTTTGGTGAAGGTCGTGGCCATTGGAGTCTCTCCCGTTTGCGTTACCGTACCTCATATATATAGCGCATAGCGTAACTAGTGACAAGAGGAAAATTGCTCATAGCGTATCTTTCGGCGGCGCGAAATGAGAGCCGGTGCCCGGAATTCCGACAGGTCAATGCGAGGTCCGCCAATCATCGGAACGCCCAGTGAACAGTCGTTGACGGATTCTTGCCAAACATCGGCGCTTTCTCGTGCCTTTTGCTGCGCGATAGACAGTTGCTCCGTGGATAGACCCGCCGAGCCAACGCTGTATTTTTCCTCTTGTTTTGCATGACCTTCACCTGATACCAGCGTCGGCGGAGCTGTGGCCGAGTGGTCGAAGGCACGCCCCTGCTAAGGGCGCAGACGGGGAACCGTCTCGAGGGTTCGAATCCCTTCGGCTCCGCCAAAACCTCACCCTGTGCATTTACTTAACCGTCTGGAAAAACGGTATTTAAGGGGCTATGGAGCTGGGGTCACTTTGAACGCATCTATTATGCTATACATTTTGATTTACAAATTGCATTACATGGGATTGTAATTGGTCAAGCATCTGCCTTACAATCACTTTGCAATCCCTCGGGAATTTGATGCGGCTGGAGACGCTATGACTATCAGGGCACGCGGCACCAGTTCCTCCCTCTATATGTATCGCCGAGTTCCGAAACGCTATGAGGCCGTGGAGCCGCGCAAGTTCGTGTGGGTCAGTCTTCATACTGATTCACAGTCGATCGCTACCGCCAAGGCGAGCGCGACCTGGGACTACTTGACCGAGGGCTGGGAAGCGCGCCTAGCAGGCGACACGATCGATGCCGAAGCGCGCTTTGAGGCGGCGCGGAACCTCGCTGGCGTTCGGGGTTTTCGCTACCTCAACGCAGCTTACGTCGCGAAGTTGCCTCTGGAAGAACTTTTGCAGCGGGTCGAGGCAGTTAAGGGCACGTCGGCCCAGCCGGATTTCAAGGAAGCGTCTGCGGTTCTTGGTGGCGCGGTCGAGCCGCCCATCACGATCAGTCGAGCCCTTGACCTGTTCTGGAGCTTGGCCGCCGACCGGACCATCGGAAAGAGTGACGATCAGCTCAGGAGATGGAAGAACCCTTACATCAAGGCGCTCAAGAACCTCATCTCCATCATCGGGGACAAGCCCATCGCACAGGTCACTGGCGACGACATGCTCGATTTCCGGCAATGGTGGATGGACAAGATCGCGGCCGAGGAACTGACGCCCAACTCGGCTAACAAGGATCTGATCCACATCGGCAGCGTGCTGAAGACTATCAACAAAATGAAGCGGCTCGGTCTGGTGCTGCCTCTCACCGATCTTGCGCTGAAGGCGGGAGAAGCACGCCCGCGCCCGCCGTTCAGTAACAACTGGATAATTGAGAAGATTCTGGCCCCAAGTGCCCTTAAGAGCCTCAACACCGAAGCCCGCTGCATTGTCTTGGGCATGGTCAACACCGGCTACCGACCCAGCGAGGGCGCCGCACTGCTGCCGCACCACATTCATCTCCACCATGCCGTTCCACACATCTCAATCGAGGCTGAGGGCCGGCAGCTGAAGTCTGCTTACGCAAAGAGGATCATACCCCTTGCCGGCGTCAGTCTGGCGGCGTTCAAGGAGTGCCCAGGCGGGTTTCCCCGCTACCGCGACAATCCCGGCTTGTCTGATACCGTCAACAAGTTCCTGCGAGAGAACGGGCTCTTGGAGACGCCGGGCCATACTCTCTACTCGTTGCGCCATTCGTTCGAGGACCGGATGCTCGCCGCCAAGGTCGATGATAGAATTCGACGTGACCTCTTCGGTCATAGCCTGTCGCGAGAACGCTACGGCAAGGGCGCTTCCCTGGAACATCTGCTGGAAGTGGTTCAGGCAATCGCCTTCTGACGAGCGGCGACGGCACGGGCGCGGCTGATCACGTCACCTTCAACCTCGGCGACGGCAATTTCCGCTTCAAGGCGCAGGAAGATCGGGACGTAGACTGGATCATGAATGATCAAGTTTGCCACCTTAGTATATGCGGCGCGTAGTCTTTCGATGTTTGATTGCGCCATTGATTTGTCCCGACAAGCTGTGTGTTGCTCTATAGCGGTCTCGCTTCGGGACATTCAAAATAGTTGTGCTATTCAAGCAACACTTCAGGTATTCTGCAACACTCGGCGGGAAAATGATCCTCGGAGAAATCTCATGCATCCGAATTCGATAAAATCCAGCTCTCGCAGCGTCTAAGTGACACCGGCTCGTTCGAATGAGGAACCATACCAAAGCTCATCGATGGTGCTGCAGCATCCTCCGGATCGATAGCTCTACCACATCTGGCAGAAAGCCAGCTCCTTCAAGTTGCAGCGATCCTACGATCTCCGCACAATCGCGCTTCCACCAGTCGGTGCCGGAGTTGTTGCGAACGGCTCGAACAAGCTCGGTCGCGATGATGCGTAACTGTTCGTTACTCATGACTTCGATGGCGCTGCTGTTCTGGGCTAGCTCGTCGTAGAAGGCGCGCTCCTCGCGCGAGAGGTTGGCAGTCGGTTCTTACTGGAAATCTTTCGCGATCTGAATAAGCTCCTGCAGGAACTGGAGTGCATCGACGCTGCGATTGACTTGCCCACCCGGATGTCCACTCAATTTGATGTAGAGTTTGGCCAACCTTGAAGGAGCAGACGAATGCGAAAGAGCTGGTTCACCGAGACGCAGATCATTGGGATGATCAAAGAGCTGGAAGCAGCGCTGACTGTGGCAGATGTCTGCCGCAAGCACGGGATCAACTCGGAAATGTTTTTACAAATGCAAGGCCAGGTTCGGGGGATCGAGGTGTCAGAGACGAGAACAGTAATCTGATGAAGCTGCTGGCAGCTGCGATGCTCAACATTGCAATCCTGAAGGATGGAGCTCAGGTCAGTTTGCCGCAAACCCAATATCAGTTCTGCGAAGTTTTACAAATCCGGGCGCGGTTCAGCTAGTCTGACTTTTCTGTCTGGAGGCGGGTCGCCCACATGAAGAAAAGTGTGGCCTGGAAAGATGGTATCTGCCATTGTGGCAGATTGGTGGGTTCCCTTGTTTATGCAATGACAATCGATGGATTTGGACCAAATCAGCATGTCAGATTTCTATGCACATTCCGGGCCGCCAAACGAATTCCAAACCTGGCAGTTGCTGGCAGAGCATCTTGGCAATGTGGCCGGACTATCGTCTGCCCGGGCGTCCAGACTTGGTTTGTGCTGGACGGCCCGTATGGCGGGGCTCTACCACGACCTAGGGAAATATGATCCCGCGTTTCAGCGCAAGTTGCAGGGTGAGGCGAACCGGGTGGACCATTCGACCGCTGGGGCGGTGGTTCTGCTTGATCAACTGAAGGGGCGTGACGGCATACCGGCCCAGATGATCGCCTATGCGATCCTGGGTCATCACGCGGGGCTGCCGGATTTCAATACAAACGAGCAATCCAGCCTCAAGCGGCGGAAGGAAGCCTATGTGAATACGCTCGACCCGATCTGGCGACAGCAGTTTGCGACAGTTTCCGCAGATCTGGGGGTCGAGCTGGGGGGCGAGCTTTTGGCTCTGATCGGCAAGACGGGCAAACAGGCCACGCTTGGGTTTGATGTGTCGGTTGCCACCAGAATGCTATTTTCCTGTCTGGTGGACGCCGATTTCCGCGATACCGAAGCCTTTTACGGAGCCTTGGAGGGCGTTCAAAAAGACCGGGATTGGCCGGGCCTGCTGGAGGTTCTGCCGGGAATGACAGCCGCTTTCGAGGTCCACATGGCGGGGCTTTCGGGCAGCAGCGGCGTCAATCACCACCGATCGGACATTCTTTCCCACGTGCGGGGCAAGGCGACGATGTCCCCCGGCCTGTTTACCCTGACGGTGCCAACCGGGGGTGGCAAGACCTTGGCGTCATTGGGGTTTGCGCTGGATCATGCGCGGCTACATGGCCACAGCCGGATCATCTATGCCATCCCCTTCACTTCGATCATCGACCAGACTGCGGCGATTTTCCGGGGGATTTTGGGGGCCGAGAATGTACTGGAGCATCATTCGGCCATCGAGGATGACAAGGACCGCGAGGGCCGCGACAAACTGCGCCTGGCGATGGAGGATTGGGCCGCCCCGGTTGTCGTGACCACCAACGTTCAATTTTTCGAAAGCCTTTTTGCCGCCCGTCCGGGTCGTGCCCGCAAGCTGCATAACATCGCCGGAAGTATCATCATTCTGGACGAGGCGCAAACGATCCCGCGCCCGTTGCTGATGCCGTGCCTGCGGATGCTGGACAGTTTGGCGCGGCTATTTGGCTGTTCCATCGTGCTGTGCACAGCGACCCAGCCTGCCGTGGGCGAGACGCTGCTTGGCGGTCTTGCACTGTCGGGGCGCGAACTTGCCCCGGACCCGCCAACTTTGGCCCGGAAGTTGAAGCGGGTGCAGATTGACCATGGCGGGGTGATGGACAATGCCGCTTTGGTGGCGGCTTTGTCTGGCGTGGAACAGGGGCTCGTGGTGGTCAACAGCCGGGTTCACGCGCTGGATCTGTGGAAGGACGCTAAAGTGCTGGCAGGGCTTTATCACCTCTCCACCCGCCAATATGCAGCGCACCGGCGGCGGATGCTGGCGGTCATTCGGCAAAGGCTGGCTGACGGGCTGCCTTGCCGGGTGATTTCCACCAGTCTGATCGAGGCGGGGGTGGATATCTCGTTTCCCTGTGCTTGGCGGGCCGAAGCGGGGTTGGATCAGATCGTGCAGGTTGCCGGACGGGTAAACCGCAATGGCGAGATGTTGCCGGAATTGGGACAAGTGGTCGTCTTTACGTCAGATGGCTATGCCCCGCCGCCAGAAATCAAGGGGTTGATCGGCGATATGGCCCGAATGCGGGCAGAATTTGACGATCTGCAATCGCCCGAGGCGGTAGAGGCCTATTTCAGGGAGGTTTATTGGCGGCTGGACGCAGGGTTAGACCGTGAGGGGATTGTGGACAGCTTCAAGGTCAATGGCAACCACACCGATTTCAACTTCCGCACCGTGGCCGAGAAATTTCACATGATCGAAAGCGGTATGGTGCCGGTAATTATCCCAAGGGATGAGGCGGCGATGAAGGCGGTGGAACAGCTTGGCGTGCCGCAAATTTCGTCAGGCAAGATCGCCAGAGCGCTGCAAACCCATCTTGTGACGGTTCCTCCCAAGGCCCGCGCCCGGATGTTGGCTTGCGGCAAGGGCTATTTCACCCAGCCGAAACTACGCGGAGATCAGTTCTTTGTGCTGGCGGATATGAGCCTTTATCACGAGGAAACTGGCCTGCATTGGGAAGATGCGGAATATCTGGGGACAGAAGCGGGGATAATTTGACTTTGCGACAGTTAGTGCTTGTCTGACCCAAGCATCAACTCAAGATGGTGCTGACAGGTGGAGGCATTATGTCCTACGGTATCCGACTAAGAGTCTGGGGCGACTATGCTCTGTTCACCCGGCCCGAGCTCAAGGTCGAACGCCTGACCTATGATGTGATGACCCCATCCGCCGCGCGGGGTATCCTTGAGGCGATCCACTGGAAACCGTCGATCCGTTGGGTGATTGACCGCATCCATGTGCTGGCCCCGATCCGCCACCAGTCGATCCGCCGGAACGAGGTGGGGCACAAGGCCCCGGCGGGCAATATCAAGCGGGCGATGAACCGGGGTGATCTGGAGGGGTTGGGGATTCTGGTCGATGAAGACCGGCAGCAACGGGCGTCCACCGTGCTGGTCAAGCCCGCCTATCTGATCGAGGCGCATTTTGTGTTGACCGACAAGGCGGGGGCAGAGGATAACGAGGGCAAGCATCTGGATATCTTCAACCGCCGCGCCCAAAAGGGCCAGTGTTTCCACCAACCCTGCCTTGGCACCCGCGAATTTTCGGCGCACTTCGAATGGGTTGCCCCGGACGCGGTGTTGCCGGTGGCCATCCCGGACAGCCGCGATCTGGGCCTGATGCTGTGGGACATCGACCATGCGGTTGCCAGCCGCCCCTCACTGTTCTTCCGCGCCAAACTGGTCGACGGCGTGATGCAGGTGCCCGCCCCCGACACGGCGCAGGTTCTGCGATGAGCCTGCTTACCTCCCTCGCCCGCGCCTATGACCGGCTGCCGGATGCGCCGCCTTATGGGTTCTCGACCGAGAAGATCGGCATGGTAATTTCCGTTCAGGATGATGGGTCCGCCACGGTGATCGACCTGCGTGGGGGCGAAAAGAAGCGCCCGCCACGGATGATGATGGTGCCGCAGGCGGTAAAGCGGACGGTGGGGATTGCGCCGAACTTTCTGTGGGACAAGACCGCCTATGTGCTGGGTCTGACGGCGGGTGAGGGCAAGCGGACGGCGCTGGAACATCAGGCCTTCAAAGACCGCCATGCGGAATGGCTGGCCGGAACCGACGATCTGGGGTTGTTGGCCTTTTTGCGGTTCCTAGGGGGTTGGTCCCCCGATCAGACCTTGCAAGGATGGACCGACGATCTGCGCGACCAGAATGCGATCTTCGTGTATGAACCGGACCGGCTGTCGCGCCAGTGGCTGCACGACCGCCCCGCCGCCCGCGAGATTTGGCGCAAGAAGGCCGGGGCAGAGTCCGCCGGTGCCCAAATGTGTCTGGTGAACGGCGAAATGGCCCCGGTGGCGCGGCTGCATCCGTCGATCAAGGGGGTCTGGGGGGCGCAGTCGTCAGGCGCGGCACTGGTATCCTTCAACCTCGATGCCTTTACCTCCTACGGCCACGAACAGGGCGACAACGCGCCGGTGTCCGAAGCGGCGGCCTTTGCCTATACCACCGCGCTGAACCGGTTTCTGACCAAAGACAGCGGCCACCGTATCCAGATCGGCGATGCCTCGACGGTGTTTTGGGCGGATGGTTCGGCCGTTGAGGCCAAGGCCTCGGAGGGGCTGTTCTTTGCCATTCTGGGCGGCGGTGATACAACCGACGAGGATGCGACGGCTACCAAGGAAATCAAGCTGCGGCTGGAAATGATCCAGCAGGGCACCGCTTTGGCGCAGGTCGCACATAAACTAGATAAAGGCGTGCGGTTTCACATCCTTGGCCTCGCTCCAAATGCAGCCCGGCTGTCGATCAGGTTCCACTATGAAGATGACTTCGGGCAATTGGTCGCCAACTACCAAAACCATCTCGCTAACCTGCGCCTTGACCCACCCCCGCGCGACGGCTTTCCGCCGCTGTGGCGGTATTTGCAGGAACTGGCTGTGCTGGGCAAACGCGAGAATGTGCCGCCCAATCTCGCGGGCGACTGGATGCGGGCGATCCTGACCGGGCAGAAATATCCGCTGACGCTGTTGGCCACGACGCTGATGCGCCTGCGCGGCGATGGCGACGTGAACGCCCTGCGCGCGGGCATTTTGAAATCCGTGCTGATCCGTAATTTCGAGATGAAGGAGGTTTCCGTGGCGCTTGATCCCACATTGCCGAACAAGGGCTACGTCCTTGGTCGGCTTTTCGCTGTATATGAGGAAATTCAACGCGCCGCTTTGGGGCGCAATGTCAACGCGACGATCAAGGACAAGTTTTATGGTGCCGCCTCGGCCACCCCGCAAAAGGTGTTTGCGGTGCTGGATCGCGGCTCGGCCAATCATTTCGCGAAACTGCGCAAGGAAAGCCCCGGCTGGGCGGTGAACCTTGAAAAGTCGCTAACCGGCATCACGGACTTGATGGAGCCGGGGTCCGATCCAATCCCCACCGCTTTGACCTCTGCCGAACAGGCGATGTTCGGCATCGGCTATTACCACCAACGCAGCGAAGCCTTCCGCAAGCGCGAGACGCCAACCGATACTGTGGAGATTGTAAAATGACCATTCTTTCTCAACGCCATGATTTCGTGCTGATTTTCGACGTCACGAACGGCAACCCCAACGGCGACCCGGATTCGGGCAACATGCCGCGGATGGACCCGGAAACCGGCCATGGTCTGGTCTCTGATGTCAGCCTGAAGCGCAAAATCCGCAACTATGTGGACCTTGCCCGCACCGGGCAGGACGGCCACCATATCTATGTGCAGGAAGGCTCGATCCTGAATGACAAGCACCGGCAGGCCTACCGCGCGTTGCGGCCCGGTGACGCCAAGGTGGACAAGGACGCCAAGCTGAACCCCAAAGATGATTCCGAATCGATCAAACTCCGCGACTTCATGTGCGCCAACTTCTTCGACGTGCGGACCTTTGGCGCGGTGATGTCTACTGGCGTCAACTGCGGGCAAGTCAAGGGGCCGGTGCAGATCACCTTTGCGACCTCGGTCGAACCGATCATGCCCGCCGAAATCTCGATCACCCGAATGGCCGCCACCAACGAGGCCGAGAAAAAGCAAAAGGCCGAGGGCGACGACAGCGACGACCGCAAGGAAAACCGCACGATGGGCCGCAAGCATATCGTGCCTTACGGTGTCTATGTCGCCTATGGTTTCATCTCGGCCAAGTTCGCCGAACGCACAGGGTTTTCCGAGGCTGATCTTGCCTTGCTGACCGAGGCGCTTTCAACGATGTTTGAACATGACCATTCTGCGGCGCGGGGCCAGATGTCGACCCGCAAGCTGATCCTGTTCCGCCACGACAATGCGCTTGGCAACGCCCCGGCGCATCAGCTCTTTGACATGGTAAAAATTGGCCGGGCGGTGGATGGTGAATATCGCGCGATCGACGCAAGGCTGGACAATCTGCCGCCCGCACGAAAGTTCACTGACTATTCCGTGCAGATCAACCGCGACGCGCTGCCTGCGGGCGTTGAGATTATCGACGTGCTGTGATGGCAGAGGCAGAGCCGATCCCGCTCTCGGCCCTGCAACATGCGACCTATTGCCTGCGGCAGGCGGCGCTGATCCATCTGGAACGGCTTTGGGCGGACAACCAGTTCACCGCTCAGGGCGACGTGCTGCATGCGGTCGCCGACAAAGGTGGCAAGCGGCTGGCGCGGGGGGTGCGGCGGGTGATGGCGCTGGCGGTTGCCTCGACCCAGCTGGGGATCGCCGGGGTCTGCGACATGGTCGAATTTCCCCGCGAAGCCGGGGGCGAGGTGCCCTTTCCGGTCGAATACAAGCGCGGCAAGCCCAAACTGCACCGCGCCGACGAGGTGCAGTTGTGCGCCCAGGGGTTATGTCTGGAGGAGATGACCGGGCTTGTGGTCCCGCAAGGGGCGCTGTTCTATGCCGAAACCCACCGTCGCGTCGTGGTGCCGTTTGACACCGAATTGCGCGCCCTGACCGAAACCACCATTGCCGAGCTGCGCAGCGTCCTTGCCTCGGGCACAACTCCGCC
>JAYTDA010000421.1:0-1584 GCA_043736155.1 Paracoccaceae bacterium
GGCAGCAGCGCAAGCACATGATCCACCGACCGCGCCATCTTGGCCGCCCGCCCCGGACGCCAGGCCCAGACCGACGGCGCGACATAGTGGACGGTTTTCAGGCCCGGGTTCGCAGCCTTGACCAACGCTGCGACGCGCAGGCAGAAATCGGGGCTGTCGATGGTGATCAGGGCGTTGGGGGCAAATGCCGGCACCGCCTCAGCCGCTTCGCGGATGCGGCGTTTCAGGGGTAAATATTTCGGCAGCACCTCGGCGATGCCCATGATCGACAGTTCCGCCATCGGGAACAGGCTGACCATCCCGCGCGCCTGCATCGCCGGGCCGCCGACGCCGGCAAATTCCACCCCTGGCAGCAGGTCCTGCAAGCCCGCCATCAGCGCCGCCCCCAGCCTGTCGCCCGAAGGCTCCCCCGCGATCAGGAAGAACCGCGTCACCCGCGCGACCAGAGGAAGATGTTTTTCGCATTGGCCTCGGCAATCAGCGCCGGCAGATCGAGGCAGATCACCCCGCCCGCCGCGATGACGACGCCGCCCAACCCTGCCCCGGCGGCCAAGCGGATGGTATCCACCCCGATGGTCGGCAGGTCAATCCGCCGGTCCTGACCGGGTTTCGGTGCCTTGTAGAACACCCCCCGCGCCGGACGGGCGCGCAGCGCAGCGACCGCGGCCAACAGTGCATCGGTGCCCGACACCACCTCGACCCCCAGGCAGAGACCCTGCGCCACCACTGCGCCCTGCCCGACATCAACCGCCCCTAGCGCCGCGACGATCACCGCCGCCCGTGCTGCATCGGCCTCGTCCTGCGGTGTCAGCCCCCCCGCCAGCAGGCCGGGGCCGGGCAGCAGGGCGGGGGCGATATCCTCGACCCCCTTCACCACAAATCCGGCTTCTTCAAACAGCGCGATCACCACGCGCAGGGTCGCATCGTCGCCCTGCCCCATTGCTGCAATCAGACGCGGGACCAGCGCCGCCGTCTGGGGATCGAACAGCGCCGGGTCGAGCCGGGGGCGTTCGACCGCACCGGCAAAGACCACCTCGGTGATGCCGCGCTCCTCCAGCAGGCGCAGGAACAGGGCGAGGCGTTCGACGCGGAACAGCTGATCGACCGTCAATCCCTCCGGCACGAAACCGTCCAGCGCGCAGAGGAACGGGCGCTCCGGCAGGACGGCGATCAGGGCGGCGGGGAGGCCTCCCCGGCCCGCGATCAGCGCCAGCCGCGTCATTTGGGGGTCAAAAAGCTGCGGTCGCTGTCGGACAGGATGAAGGCGCAGATTTCGGCCACCATCGGGCTGTCGGTGGTATCGGCCAGCGCGCGGGCGCGTTCCTGAAACGACCCCTCACCAGCCGCCAGCGCCTGATAGGCAGCCCTGAGCGCCGAAATTTCAGACCGTTCCACCCCGCGCCGTTTCAGCCCGACAAGGTTCAGCCCCTCCAGGTCACCCCGTGGCCCCTGCACCAGCCCGTGCGGCATCACGTCATGGCTGACCATGGTCACCGCCCCGATGATTGCGCCGCGCCCGATGCGGACCCATTGGTGAATGCCCGACAACCCGCCGATGATGACGTCGTCGCCGATCTGGCAATG
>JAYTDA010000422.1:0-2432 GCA_043736155.1 Paracoccaceae bacterium
TCAAGTGCGCCAAAACGGAACAGCCCGCGAGCGGGGGGCCAGAACACCGTGACCGCCAGCAGCACGGCAATGATGGGCAGCACATAAGCCAGGGCCCGGTTGGGCCGGATGATGGCAGTGATGATTGACGAGGAGATTGACCGGTCCACAAAGATCAGCGCCACAACGCAGAGCACTAGTGAATGAAAGGTCAACGCGCGGACCTGATCGGTATCGAACCCATAGCCGGGGGCCAGAAACAGGATCGTGGTGACGACACCCAGCACGAGCGCGCCTTGCAACAGGCTCCAGATGATCGTGGGGGTGGAAAACAGCGCCTCGGACACCGGGCGGGGCGGGCGGTCCATGACGCCGTCCTCCTCGGTTTCCGCCTCGAACACCAAGGAACAGACCGGGTCGATGACCAATTGCAGAAATGCAATGTGAACCGGACTGAGCAGTAAGGGCATGCCAAAGGCCAGCGGGATTAATGCGAGGCCCGCGATCGGCACATGCACGGCAAGGATAAACGACATCGCCTTGCGCAGATTGTCATAGATGCGGCGGCCAAGGCGCACAGTAGCCACGATAGAGCCGAAGTCATCGTCCAGCAACACGATGCTGGCCGCTTCCCGCGCGACATCGGTGCCGCGTCCGCCCATTGCCACGCCGATATTGGCGGCTTTCAGCGAGGGCGCGTCGTTCACCCCGTCGCCGGTCATCGCCACAATAGCGCCGCTGGCCTGCAACATATTAACGATGCGCAATTTTTGTTCCGGCAGAATGCGGGCAAAAACAGTCACGGTTTGCACGGCTACGGCAAGGTCGGCATCTGACATCGCCGCCAAAGCGGTGCCGTCGATCACCCGGTCCCCGCCGATCCCGGCATCCTGTGCAATCGACAGCGCCGTAGCCGGATAGTCGCCTGTAATCATGATCACCTTGATCCCGGCGGATTTGCACTGCGCTACCGCGGCGGGAACCGAGGCGCGCAAAGGGTCGGCAAGGCCCACCAGACCCAGAAAGCGATAGTCGAAATCGTGATGATCTTCTGGCAAGGTCTGGCCCGCAAAGTCCGCCTCGGCCACTCCCAGAACCCGCAGGCCACGGGCGGCCATGGCGTCTACCGCCTGCATCATCGCTTGACGTGCGGAGTAGTCCAGATGGCACAGATCGGAAATCGCCTCGGGCGCACCCTTGGCCGCAATCATCGGTTGGCCGGAGCCTTCGGCCCCGTTGCCCGCGTTGGTCCAGACCTGCGACATGGCCAGCAGTTTGGGCGACAGTGGATAAGACCGGATCAGGCTGCGGCCGTCACCGGGCAAGGTCTCACCCTGCCGCAGATCGGCAGCGGCCAGCGCGTGGAACGCTTTCTCCATAGGGTCAAACGGTTCGGGGGCCGAAGCCATGACCCCCGCCGCCGCCAGTTTCCGAAATGCCTCTGGCAGCGGGTCCTTGCCAATCGCCACAGCCTGCCCGTCCGGCAGATGCAGGGCGGCAATCGTCATGCGGTTTTCGGTCAGGGTGCCGGTCTTGTCCGTACACAGCACCGATGCTGCCCCGAGCGATTCAATCGCGGATGCCCGCCGTGTCAGCACCCGCGCCTTGGAAATCCGCCATGCCCCCATCGCCATGAACACCGCCAGCACCATGGGGAATTCCGCAGGCATCAGGGACATTCCCACGGCAATTCCGGCCAAAATCCCCTCCAGCCACTGATCGCGCAGCAGGCCGTACAGCACCACGACCGCCAGACTGAGGACGCCGCCAAGCAGAGCAAACGCAACCACCAGCCTGCGCATCTGCTGTTGCAGATGCGGTGTTTCAGGGTCTACCTGCGCCAGCGATTTACCGATCTTGCCGATTTCACTGCGTGCGCCGGTGGCGGTCACTTCGGCTACTGCTGATCCGCGCACGATCAGGGTGCCCGAAAACACCAGTGGCAAATCCTCACCGCCCGGCCGCGGCGTTGCGGTCACTTCCCCAACCGTTTTGCGCACCGGTGCCGCTTCGCCCGTCAACAGCGATTCGTCCGCTGATAAATGCACGGCCTCTAGCAACCGCGCATCGGCAGGCACGCGGTCGCCCTCGGACAGTACGATCACATCGCCGCGCACCACATCGGTGCCGGCGATGCGCACAGGCTCTCCCCCTCTTATGACCAGCGCGCGCGGGCTGGTCAGATCGCGCAACGCCTCGAGCACCCGTTCCGTCCGCATCTCCTGCACCGCCGTGATACCGATCGACATGCAGGCGAAAACCAGCAGGATCAGAGCTTCGCTGATATCGCCGATCACCAGATAGACCACGCTGCCCGCCAACAGCAGCGCCAGCATCGGTTCGCGCAACACATTCAGGATCACGCGCAGCGGCGAGCGGCGCTTGGCATGCGGCAGGGCGTTGGGGCCGTCAGCGGCAAGTCGGGCTGCCGCCTCGGACGCGGTCAGCCCCTG
>JAYTDA010000423.1:0-1573 GCA_043736155.1 Paracoccaceae bacterium
TGGGGCCAGTCGCGCCGATCTGTTCGCCACGCTCGACCGGCCGCATTTGCAGCCGCTGCCGCCCCATCCCTACGAGTTCGCCCGGTGGAAGCGGGCACGCGTCGCCCCCGATTACCATGTTGAGGTCGACAGCTCCTGGTATTCCGTGCCATTCCGCCTGATCCGGGAAGAGGTGGATGTCCGCGTCTGCGGCGCCGTCGTTGAGATATTCCATAAAGGGCAAAGGGTTGCCAGTCACCCACGCTGCCCCGGGCGGCGCAGCCATGTGACGCTGCCTGACCACATGCCCTCGGCGCATCGGCGTCATGCCGACTGGTCCCCCGCGCGGGTGCTGGCCCAAGCCGTGAAACTCGGTCCCTCGGTTACCGCTTTTTGCGAGATGATCATGGCTGATCGTCCCCATCCGGAACAGGGCTTCCGAACCTGTCTCGGCATTCTGGCCTTGGCCAGGAGCTACGACGCGAACCGCCTCGATGCGGCATGCCAACGCGGACTGACAATCCGCGCCCGGTCTGTCGCTTCGATCAAATCCATCCTGCAGAGCGGGCTCGACCGCGCCTTCCTTGACGACCCCGTCGAAGGCAGCCCCCTGCAGCACGCCAATATCCGCGGTCAAGGCTACTATCATTGAAAGGAGAACACCCTTGCTGACCCACCCCACTTCCGAGCGGCTCGTTACCCTCGGGCTGACCGGCATGGCCAAGGCGCTTGACGAGCAGCGCCGCGCAGATGCCACCTTCGATGCCCTGTGCTTCGAGGATCGCCTCGGTTTGCTGGTCGACCGCGAAGCGGCCGAACGTGATGGCAAACGGATGACCGCCAGGCTCAAGTTCGCAGCCCTCAGACAAGCCGCCTGCGTCGAAGATCTCGACCTGCGCGCCCCACGCGGCATCGACCGGGCAGTGTTGGCCCATCTCGTGGATGGCACATGGATCGATCGGCATGAGAACCTTTTGATCACCGGCCCGACAGGTCTGGGCAAGAGCTGGATCGCCTGCGCGCTCGGTCACAAGGCCTGCCGCGACGGTCGGGCTGTCGCCTATCACCGTGTCCCCCGCCTCTTCGAAGCCCTCGCCATTGCCAAGGGGGATGGGCGTCACGCCCGCCTACTCAAATCGATTGCCAAGATCGACGTCCTGATCCTCGACGATTGGGGGCTGGGTATACTCGCGCCGACCGAGCGGCGGGATCTGTTGGAAATCCTCGAAGGCCGCCACGGACGCGGATCAACCATCGTCACCAGCCAACTGCCCGTCGATCATTGGCACGAGGCCATCGGCGATCCAACCCTGGCAGACGCCATTCTCGACAGGCTCGTCCACAATGCCCATCGCCTTCTCCTCTCAGGAGAAAGCCTCAGACGCCGGGCCAACATCACGAAACCGCTTGACCGAACCGATCAAGCCTGACTCCATGAAGCCGTCGGCCAGCCTGCCCGAATCCGCGAAATGGCTGCCCACGATGGCGTGAAACGCGTGCCCAAGATCGCGCGAAATCGGTGCCCAACTCCCGCGAAATACGCACCTTGGCACTATGTTCCTGTTCTGGCACGCAAACCCGGCGCACTCCGCCC
>JAYTDA010000424.1:0-3869 GCA_043736155.1 Paracoccaceae bacterium
ACCGTCAGCGAACACATCGCTGTAGTAGTCGTCTTCGGTGTATTTCTCGAATTTCGACTTCTCCCAGCGCTCTTCCGGCGGGCTCATGCCGGTGTGAAAGGAGTAGAAACAGTCGATGAACTGCTTGCCGTGAATGTTGGCCTGATTCTCGGGGCTGCCGTCCCAAAAATGAGTGTGGGTATCAAGAACGAACACGTCCTTGCCGCTGGGTGTCTTGTACATGGGTCCCTCCCTTAGACTTTCTGTAGCTCTAAACCGTTATCGGATGATTTTGCGGACGGCAAGCTTGTTGGTCCACACCTGACCCGCGAACCGGGCGGGGCCATGCGTCCCGCCCGGGCCGCTACCCCACGAGGTTCGCCGGAACCTGCCCCGCGAAGTGCGCCAGCATCCCGTCGCGCAGACTCTCGGCCATGCTGATCCGCGCCTCGATCGTCGAACTGCCGATATGCGGGGTCATGAACACGTTCGGGCGGTCCAGATAGCGCCGGTCGAACCGCGGCTCGTTGTTGAACACATCCAGTGCTGCCCCGCCCAGATGGCCGCTTTCCAGCGCCGCAATCAGCGCATCGTCATTGATCAGCGTGCCGCGTGCGCTGTTCACCAACACCGCCCCGCGCCGCATCTGCGCCAGCGTCTTGGCGTTGATCATCCCGATGGTTTCGGGTGTCGCCGGACAGGCCAGAATCACCACATCCGAGCCGCCCAGCAGGTCGGACAGCTTTGGATGATAAGTGATGTCGTCGGCGACAGTGCCGGCGGGCAACGGTCGCGTGTTGTGATAGGCGATCCGCATCCCCAGTGCGCCCAGAATGCGGGCGATCTCGCGCCCGATCCGGCCCATGCCGATGATCCCTGCGGTACGCCCCTTCAGCTCGAACCCGACCAATTGCGACGGGTTCCAGCCCTGCCAGGCCCCCGAGCGCACCAGATCAATGCTTTCCTGCGCCCGCCGTGCCAAGCCCAGAGTCAGAAACACCGCAGCCTCGGCAACCGCAGTGCTCAGCACATCGGGCGTGTTCAGCACCCGGATCCGGCGTTCGGCCAGGGCTTGCAGATCCAGATGGTCGGTGCCCACCGAATAGGTTGCGACGACCTGAATGCTGCTGGGTAACTGGTCCACGAAATTCCGGTCCAGACGGCTGTCAACCGAGATAAGCAGCGCCTCCGGCCGGGCCCCAAGTTTTAGCGCCGCCTGAAGATTTTCAGCTGTGCCGTCGATTTGAAAAGCCTTTTCCAGCGTGCCCATCACCGGCGGCAGCAAGTCGCAACCAATCAGCAAACGCGGCCGCGACAGCGTGGTCCCGTTCATGCATTCCCCCGCTAAAACCCGTTCCGCAGCACTGCCCTGCTTTGGGGTCTTCGCGCTTGGGATCCAGTTTTCAGCTTAGGTCGGTGACCAAAGGCTCACAAGGGCCGTGTTGCAAAAATTGGCCTGCGGGAATTCACGGTGGGGTTCAGGTCGGCAACTTGAGGTGGAACTGCGCCCAAACCGCGCCGAACGCAGCGAGCGGTCGCATCAGGAACACCTTCAGATCTTCGACGCGCTGATGCGGCGCTGTCGTCGGCGCTGATGGTGACGCATCTGCGCGGTGATCTTTTCGACCCACCCGCTGCACCCGGAGGTGACGCAGGCGCTGCAAGCACGTGGCCGCTTTCACGTCGCCAGCGCGCCGGTGCCGCAGGCTATTGCCGAAGAAAGCGCCGGGGCCAAGATCATCGTGGTGCGCGCGCCGATCCCGCCCGAGATCATCGGGCGCGGGGCTGGACATGATCCCGGTTGACGAGGCGACCGTCGCCGGGGTGCTGGTGGCCAACCTGCCCGGTGCCAACGCGGTGACGGTGGCCGAACATGCGATCTGGACGGCAGCAGCGCTTTTGCGGCGCTCTCCGCAGGTCAACCGCGACCTGCACGCGGGGCGGGTGGGCTGCAGGGCGCGCGCATTCCGACCACGGGCGCGAGATCACCGGCAAGGTGCTGGGCATTCTTGGCATGGGCAGCGTCGGACAGGCGCTTGCACGGATCGCGGTTCGCGGTTTCGGGATGCCGGTACTTTGCCACACCCGCAGCGGCAACGCGCCTGAAGCCGGCCAGTCGGTCAGCTTTGCCGACCTGCTGGCGCAGTCGGATTTCTTGGCGCTCTGTGCGCCTCTGACGGATCAGACCCGCGGTATCGTCGATGCCGCCGCCCTTGCCCGGATGAGGCCGGGGGCGATTCTGGTGAATGTGGCGCGCGGCCCGCTGGTGCAGGAGGCAGCGCTGCTCGCCGCACTGGCCTCGGGTCCTCTGGGCGGGGCGGCCATCGATGTCGTTGACACCCAGCCCCGGCCACCCGTTCCTTGCCCTGCCGAATGTGATCCTGACCCCGCATATGGCCGGGATCACCGAGGAAAGCATGCTGCGCATGGGTCAGGGCGTGGTGGCGGAGGCGCAGCGGGTGATTGCCCGCGACCTGCCGCGCAATCTTGTCAACCCCGGGGCGGTGGACCTTTATCGGCGCCGTTTTCCGGGCTGGCGCTTGCTTTGGCCGGAAAAGCGGGCGCCTGCCACGCTGCGCGGTTCCCCCGTTCCCCGGCAACCTTGCCGCGCAGGTGCCTGGGGCCCGTGGCGGAAAGACCCGACTGTTCTGGACTTGAGTCCGGCCGGAGCGGATCAAGGACCCTCCCCAGCTGGAATAGCCCCGGTCAAAGGGCGCGTTGCGGATTTTCAATCCATTCGATCTTGTAGCCGGTGGGGTCGACGGCAAATGCGATGCGGGTGCCGTTGATCATGGTTTTCGGTGCAAGCGAGAAATGAACACCCTTGGCAGCAAGCTTGGCATGAATGGCGTCCACGCTCTCGACGAAAAACGCCAGATGGCCAAAGGCGCTGCCGTGATCATAGCTGCGACCGTCGTGGTTGTAGGTCAGTTCAATCTCCATTCCCGACTTGGGGTCCTTCAGAAACGCCAGCGTGGCATCGGCTCCGGGCAGGTCGAAATGCTCGATCAATTCAAGGCCGAGGGTGTCACGGTAAAAGGCGATGGACGCGTCCATGTCCGTCACGCGGATCATTGTATGGGCGAAGCGCATGGTATCATTCTCCAATTAAAGCGTTGCAAAGAAGGTAAGTCCGGCGTCTTGAATCGACCCTTCAGATCACCAAGGCAGAACACCGGCGCGCCGGAGGGCGCGCCTGCGGTTTCGATCCTGACTGCGGCCCGGCTCAGGGCACCAACACCCCGCGTCCCTTGATGCGCCCGTGATGCAGATCCGCCAGTGCCAGGTTGGCATCTGCCAGCGCATAGGTCTTGACCGTCAGATCAACCCTGCCGCGTTCGGCCAGCGCCATCAGTTCGGTCAGTTCTGCCCAGGTGCCGACGAGGTTGCCGATGATGTTGCGCTCGGTAATGATCATGTCGGCGGCGGAAATCCGAATCTCCTCGCCATAGCCGACGATGTAGTAAAATCCACCCGACCGCGTCATCGCCAGACCCTTGGAAGTGGTGCCGTGTTCGCCGACGAAGTCGATTACCGCCTCGGCCCCCTTGCCGCCGGTCAGCGCCAGAACCGCTTCGACCTCGTTGCCGTCGGCCTTGATGACGTGATGCGCACCGATCTCGCGCGCCAAAGCCAGTGCCACGTCGGATGTATCGATCGCAATGACCTCGGCGGCGCACATCGCCGTCAGGCATTGGATGCCGATATGGCCCAGACCTCCGACGCCAAGGACAACCACATATTCGCCCGGAAGCAGATGGAGCGACGCTTTCTTGGCCGCGCGGTAGGCGGTCAGCCCGGCGTCGGAATAGGGGGCGACGTCCTTGGGGTGCAGCGACTGCGGCAGCTTCACGATGTTGCGCATCGATGTCGTCAGCGCCTCGGCATAG
>JAYTDA010000425.1:0-4024 GCA_043736155.1 Paracoccaceae bacterium
GGAGGCCGAACGCATCGCCGCCTGCGATGATGCCATCGCCCTGTTGCGCGAGATCGCCGATCTGGAACGCGACGACGACGGAGACGTCATCCTTGGGGCCGATGCGAATGGCCGCAACGATCTGCTGTCGCGCATCGCCGCGTTCCTCGCCGAACACGACAAGTAAGAGGTGTGCATGATGACCAAACTGACCGAAACCCAGACCATTGTCCTGAGCGCCGGAGCAAAGCGCCCCGACAACATCGCCATGCCACTGCCCAAGGGTCTGGCTGGTGCGGCGGCAAAGATGGCCGTCGCCAAGATGATCGAACGCGGCTGGCTGCAAGAGGTCGACGCTAACCTGCGCCGGAATGAGCCGCTTTGGCGTGAAACCGGCGATGGGCATGGCACGACGCTGGTGGTGACGGACGCGGGGCTGCTGGCCATCGGGATCGAGCCGGTGGTCGTGAAGACGGTGATCGCCACACGCGAACATGCTGCTAAGGCGTCAGCCATGAGGCCGCCGACCCCGCGCGCCGGGACCAAGCAGGCGCAGATAATCGCCATGTTACGGCGCCCGGATGGTGCCACCGTCGCCGAAATTGTCGAGGCGACGCAGTGGCAATCTCACACCGTCCGAGGCTCGATCTCGGGCGCGTTGAAGAAGAAGTTGGGCCTGCCCATCGTCGCAAAGAAGGTAGCGGGCAGGGGCACGGTCTATCAACTGACCTAGGGCAGAAGATGGATCAGCAGTAATCATCCATGCAATCGTCGTAGCTTTCGCCCGTCAGCTCACAGAAGGTCTTAAGGGCTCCCTGCAGACTGAAATACTGGTGTTCGCTGCGATGGTAGAAAAACTCACCACGAACGCCAACATGCGCGACAGCCCAGCCCTTGATCGCATTGTCGCTAGGATCGTGTGTGAGGACGACTAGACTGTCCTCGGTTAAGCCATGTTGCACGACCAAGCTCTTATATAGACGGTTTTGGGCGAAGACAGCGCCAAACTTCAGGTTCGCTGAATAGAGTGTCAGCGCGTCCTCCGTCACGGCCTCCGGGCATAGAGGGAATTCTGTCGGCACCTTCCATTTGACCTGCACAACGGACGGCGTAAGTGACTCATACTCTTCTAACGGCGGCTCATAACTTGCCCGCTCTCTGGTGCCATACAGCCACTCGCCCAAAGCACCGCCACTTGGAACAGCCCCACTTTTGGCCCATTCCTGCAAACGCGCCTTCGAGGCCGTAGCCTCTTCCTTCGATAGGGTTCGCATCCAGGATATGTCCGGGAATACCTTTTCGGTCTGAATCCGGCTGGGGTCTGCGAAGAATGCTTCAATAGATCCATAGACCAGTTCGATGCGCCGAGCAGAGATTTCGTTAAGCAATACGTTCTCTAGGCGTGTGACCCAGCGCAGGTTTTCGGGCCGATTGTTCGCCCTGTTCGTGTCAATATGATCAACGACATGTCGATCGGTGGGTGGTTCGCCATGAAACGCCACGCATACAATCCGGTGGACCGGCACGCCGCTCAAATACATGTAGCCGGTCGATATACCCTGCCGCCCAAAGGTCCACTGGTCATCAAGCGGCCTCGATTTCTGCCGTTTCTGTGGCAGGCGATGCGCAGACCCATTGTCGCGAACCCTATATCGCTCGCCCCGGTATTCGACGTCCGTCTCACGTTCGAACACTTCGATCAGCTGTTCGGCCTTGCGGTTGGGAGGAAATGAACTGGACGGGCTACGCATCGAATGCTCCGGTATAGTGCGGCCTTACAGGTACTGAAGGCGGTAGACCGGGTTCCCTTTGTCCTTCTGCGCGAACACTCGCAAGTTCGAGCCCACTGGTCAATCGCGACTGGCACTACATCTGGTTGCCAACTCCCAGCGCCGCACGGCCACATCGCAATAGACGGGATCCAGTTCCATCGCAAAGCAGCGCCGCCCAGCGCGTTCGGCGGCGACCAGTTGGGTGCCAGAGCCGCAGAAGGGTTCATAGATCAGGTCGCCCTGATCCGAAAATGCCGTCAGCACCGCCTCGACCAGCGCTACCGGGAACACCGCAGGGTGCGATCCGGCAGCACCCAGCCCGCCTTTGTGGCGCATGATGCGGAACACAGAGTCAGGGATGCGATGGCTTTGGATAGCGTTGCCGGTGCCAGTCTTGGCGTGGACGGTGCCGTCGGCCCCGCGCAGCCCACCGCCGCCGAGGGTTTCGCCCGCGTGCTTGGATGGGACGGTCTTGTGCGGTTTTCGGGGCGCGCGGTTGAAGTGGAAAATGAACTCGTGCGATGGGGCCAGGCGACCGTTCCAATCGCCCGGCAGACCGGGGCCCTGATCCCACACATACCAGCCAAACCGCCGCCAGCCAGATTTGCGCATCCATTCAACCCATCCTTCCCAATAGGGCTGCCATTCGCTGTCACGATGCACGAGGCCGAGATTGACCAGCAGCTGGGCCTCGGCGGTGACCGGCGCTGCAGCGAACACGCCCTGCATCAGTGCATCCCAATCGCCGACCTTTTCCTTGGCCGCGCCATAGTCGCGCTGCTGGGCGTAGGGCGGGGAGGTGAACATCAGCGTGGCCTGTTCGCCCTGCATCAGCCTGGTTACGGCGGCTGGTTCGGTTGCGTCGCCACAACAAAGCCGGTGCTTGCCAAGCGCCCAGATGTCGCCCGACCGGGTGATCGGTTCGGCGGGCGGTACAGGGATCGCATCGGCGGCGTCGTCAGAAATCTCCTTGCGGTCGTCGGCGTCGGCAAGCAAAGTGTCCAGTTCATCGTCGGGGATCCCGATCAGCCCGAGGTCGAAATCCTCGGCCAGCAGCGCCTGCAATTCCTGCAGCAACAGGGCATCATCCCATCCGCCCAACTCGGTCAATTTGTTGTCGGCGATGCGATAGGCACGGCGCTGGGCTTCCGTCAGATGGCCAAGGATGATCACCGGGGCCTCGGTCAGCCCAAGATGGGCCGCCGCCAGGATGCGACCATGGCCCGCGATCAACTCGCCGTCGTCCGCCACCAGCACCGGCACGGTCCAGCCAAACTCGACCATGCTGGCGGCGATCTTGGCGACCTGATCAGCGTCGTGGGTCTTGGCATTGCGGGCATAGGGCTTCAGTCGCCCAAGCGGCCAGTGCTCGATCCGTCCCGGCAGCAAGGGCGCGTTCATTCCGCCAGCCTCTTGGCCTTCATGTCGGCGAAGGTTTCGCCGGTGTCAGCCAGGACGGCGTTCGCGCCGGTGAACTGCTGCCAGCGTTCGATGGCGACATCGACATAGGCCGGGTTCAACTCGACCCCGAAACAGACGCGCCCGGTTGTTTCCGCCGCGATCAGCGTTGTGCCGGATCCCATGAATGGTTCGAACACCGCCTGCCCGGGGCTGGAGTTGTTCAGGATCGGGCGGCGCATGCATTCCACCGGCTTTTGGGTGCCATGCACGGTGGCGGCGTCCTGATCCTTACCGGAGATGTGCCAAAGCGTGGTTTGTTTGCGGTCGCCTGCCCAATGACCCTTGCCGGTCTTTTTGACCGCATACCAGCAGGGTTCATGCTGCCAGTGG
Source organism: Paracoccaceae bacterium (assembly GCA_043736155.1). Taxonomy (GTDB): domain Bacteria; phylum Pseudomonadota; class Alphaproteobacteria; order Rhodobacterales; family Rhodobacteraceae; genus JANNRR01. Next base: position 3,543 of record JAYTDA010000425.1, read on the forward strand.
TAGTCGCCGCGACTGAGGACGAGCCGGTCTTTGGCCCAGATGATCTGCGACCTGACGGCGAAACCTGCCGCCACCAGGCTCTCGGCGACAGTCGTGGCATGCAAGGCGCCGTGCCAGACATAGGCCACGTCGCCGGGGAACAGGGCCCACGCTTCGCTCCAGTCAGCCCGGTCGTCATTCAGCACCTTGCCGGTGCGCTTGGTCTTGGTGGCGCCTGCCTGGTTTCGCCACGATGGATCATATTCCACGCCGTAGGGAGGGTCTGTCACCATCAAAAGCGGTTTCACATCACCCAGAAGCCGCCCGACCACATCAGCAGATGTGCTGTCACCGCAGATTAGACGGTGCGACCCAAGCTGCCACAGATCACCCGTCACCGACACCGGCGTGACCGGCGGTTCGGGAATATCATCCTCGCCTTCGACCGCGCCACCTTCCGGCTGATCCGGATCGCGCAGCAGGGCGTCCAGATCCTCGTCGGT
>JAYTDA010000426.1:0-1962 GCA_043736155.1 Paracoccaceae bacterium
AAAAATTTTCTCTCGGTGCAACCCATGGCTGATCCCTTCCTCATCGGCGAAAACATGACCGGCGGCTACGGTGCGGTCGACATCCTCCATTCCTGCACCATCGCCGTCGATCCGGGCCAGATCGCCGTGATCGTCGGCCCCAATGGTGCGGGCAAATCCACCGCCATGAAGGCGGTGTTCGGGATGCTGGCCCTGCGCGGTGGCAAGGTCATGCTGGCGGGTGAGGATATCACCGCCCTGACCCCCCAGGCCCGCGTCGCCAAGGGCATGGCTTTCGTTCCGCAGACGCAGAACATCTTCACTTCGATGACCGTGCAGGAAAACCTGGAAATGGGCGCCTTCCTGCGCCGTGACGACATTTCCGGCACCATGGCGCAGGTCTACGACCTGTTCCCGATCCTGAAAACCAAGCGTTTTCAGCAAGCGGGCGAGCTGTCCGGCGGCCAGCGCCAGCAGGTCGCCGTCGGCCGCGCGCTGATGACCCAGCCCCGCGTGCTGATGCTGGACGAACCCACCGCCGGCGTCTCGCCCATCGTGATGGACGAACTTTTCGACCGCATCATCGAAATTGCCCGCTCCGGCATCTCGATCCTGATGGTCGAACAGAACGCCCGGCAGGCCCTCGGCATTGCCGACAAGGGCTATGTGCTGGTGCAGGGCACCAACCGCTTTACCGACACCGGCGAAGTGCTGCTGGCCGACCCCGAGGTCCGCCGTTCCTTCCTCGGAGGCTGATCCATGGACGCTCTCAACGCCCTCATCGCCTTCCTGAACTTCGTCTTCATCCCCGGCCTCGCCTACGGCAGCCAGCTGGCGCTCGGCGCGCTTGGCGTCACCTTGATCTTCGCCGTGCTGCGCTTTTCCAACTTCGCCCATGGCGACACCATGGCCTTCGGCACCGCCGTCTCGATCCTGATCACCTGGGGCTTTCAGGCGCTCGGCATTTCCGCCGGCCCCTTGCCCACCGCCCTCCTGGCCCTGCCCTTCGCCATTCTCATCACCGCCGGGCTTGTGCTGGCCACCGACCGCGCCGTCTACCGCTTTTACCGCCGCCAAAAGGCCGCGCCGATCATCCTCGTCATCGTTTCCGCCGGGGTGATGTTCGTGATGAACGGCATCGTCCGCCTGCTGATCGGGGTGGAGGAGCGCAATTTCACCGATGGCAACCGCTTCCTACTGGACCCGAAAGTCTTCAAACAGGTCACCGGTCTCGCCGAGCCGCTCGCCATCAAGATGACTGCCGCCGTCACCGTGGTGGTGGCGGTGATCTGCGTCGCCGCCCTGTTCTGGTTCCTGCAGCGCACCCGCACCGGCAAATCAATGCGGGCGTTTTCCGACAACGAAGACCTGGCGCTCCTCTCCGGCATCAACCCCGACCGGGTGGTGCAGGTGGTCTGGATCATCGCCGCCGCCCTCGCGGTGATCGCCGGCACCCTCTACGGCCTCGACAAAAGCTTCCGCCCCTTCATCTACTTCGGCCTCTTGCTGCCGATCTTCGCGGCGGCGGTGGTCGGCGGCCTCGGCAACCCGATCGGCGCGATTGCCGGCGGCTACATCATCGCTTTTTCCGAGGTGATCGTGACCTACGCCTGGAAAAAGGTCGCCGGCTACCTGTTCCCGGCAGACTGGCTGGGCGACGGGCTGCTGCAAATCCTGTCGACCGATTACAAGGTGGCCGTCAGTTTCACCATTCTGATCATCGTGCTGCTGTTCATGCCCACCGGCATTTTCCGAGGTAAATGAAATGGGGGGAAATAAGATGACCCGTTCGCGCTATCTGCTCCTGTTCGCCGCCGTTGCCGCACTTTATGTCGTTACCGCCTATGTCCACTCGTGGAACCTCGCTCTGTCGATCCTGCAGATGGGCCTGCTGTCGTCGATCATGGCTTTGGGCGTCAACATGCAATGGGGCTATGCCGGGCTGTTTTCGACCGGGATCATGGGGTCGGTGGCGCTTGGCGG
>JAYTDA010000427.1:0-5692 GCA_043736155.1 Paracoccaceae bacterium
GTGACGATGCCCAGAAGCTGCTGGCGTCGTATGAACGCAAACAGCGTGAGGTACAGGAACAGTCGGCCCGGATCGTGGCGCATGCCCGTGACGAAGCCACCGCTGCCGCTGCCAGAGCGAAAGAGGATCTGAAGGCGTCGATTGCCCGTCGGGTCAAGGCCGCCGAAGATCAAATCGCCTCGGCCGAAGCTGCCGCGATCCGCGAAGTCCGCAACCGTGCCGTGGCTGTGGCTGTGGCTGCTGCGGGTGACGTGATGGCGAAAAGCCTGACCGCCAAAGACGGCGATGCGCTGATCGACACCTCGATCGCGCTGGTTGAAGCGCGGATGCACTGACGCTGCGCTGTCCCTACGCAAACGGCCCGGCCTTCCCGCCGGGTCGTTTGCATGTGAGCGCCCCGATCTCCAACCAACCCACGCCGTCCCGGGTTTGACCCGGGACCTCGAGTCTGCCGCACTCACCAACGAAAAAGGGCCGGACAATCGCCCGGCCCCCTTGCAATTCTCTGACCGCCTCAGTTCGGGCGGATGCGGATTTCCACCCGGCGGTTCTGTGCCTGACCAGCCGCCGTCAGGTTCGACGCAATCGGCTGATCCTCACCCCTGCCAAAGGCGACGACCCGGCCCGAAGGTACCCCGGCGCTGATCAGAATGCGGGCCACCGAGTTGGCGCGGCGCTGCGACAGGTCCTGGTTATAGGCCGAAGCCCCAACATTGTCGGTATGGCCGATCACCTGCACCGTGCTGTTGGGGTATTTCTTCAGGTTGGCGGCAACCGCAAACAGGTCGTTGGTCAGGTCGGGCCGCAAGGCATCGCTGTCAAACGCAAACAGGATATCCTGCGGCATCGTCACCACCAGTTCCGACCCGGTGTTGACCACGCCGACATTCGGGTTGCCGATTTGGCTGCGCAATTCTGCCGCCTGCCGGTCCAGATCGTTGCCGATGGCGCCGCCGATCAGGCCACCGATCACAGCGCCCCCCAGGGTCTGCGCCATGTTGTCGCCTTTGCCCTGACCCCCGATGATGCCACCAAGCACGGCACCGGTGATGGCCCCGGTGGTCTTGTTCTGACCCGGGGCGGAATTGGGGTCGACGCAGCCGGCCAGCAGGGTTGCGGAAAGGGTGGTCAGGATCAGAGTTTTTTTCAGGATCATGGGATTCTTCTCGCCTATCATTGCGCCAAACGGTCGATGCCGTGCAGCTTCACATGGGGGGGGTCTAGCCGATGTGCCGTGGTTATCGAATAACACAGGGCAGGTTTAGGCGGTTTTTTGCCTATGTGCCTTTGGCTGACAGCCCGCCAGCAGCTCTACGCACTTTCTGCCCGTGCCGCTTCCCAGGCCAGCATGGCGCGCTTGACCGGCAAGCCCCAGTGATAACCGCCCAATCCCCCCGATTTGCGCAGGGCCCGGTGACAGGGGATCAGCCAGCTGACCGGGTTGCGCCCCACCGCAGTTCCCACCGCCCGCACCGCCCGGGGGGATCCGATGGCACTGGCGATTTCGCTGTAAGTGGTGACGTGACCCGAGGGGATCTGCAACAATGCCTCCCAGACCTTGATCTGGAACGGGGCCCCGATCAGGTGCAGCTGCCCCGGTGCCGCGCCGCCAAAGGCGCCTTCTGCGAATCGGGCCACGGCGGCATCATCCGCCACGAACCCCGCCTTTGGCCAGCGCGACCGCATATCGGCCAGTGCCGCATCGCGCCCGGTTTCCTCGCAAAAAGCCATGCCGCACAGCCCGCGGTCGGTTGCCAGCGCCAACACCTCGCCAAACGGCGAGGGGAAAAAGCCATAACGGATCACCAGCCCCTGCCCCGCCCTTGCATAGTCCCCCGGGGTCATCGCTTCCCATTTCAGGAACAGGTCATGCAGCCGTCCGCCGCCCGACAGCCCCGCCCCGGCACTGGTATCCAGCACGGTAAAGCGGTTGGCCAGCAGGGCGCGGGCATGATCCAGCGCCAGATATTGCTGATAGCGTTTCGGTGACACTCCGACCCACCGCGAAAACACCCGTTGAAAATGCGCCGGACTCATCTGCAACTGTGCCGCCAGTTGCTCCAGCGCCAACGGCGTTTCTGCGGCGTCAATCAGCACCAGTGCGCGGGCAATCACCCGATAATGGTAGGAGGGGCTTTCGGTCTCAAAGGTCATGGCTGTCTCCCTGGCTGGAAATCTAGGCGATACTCTTGCGCCACGCGACCCGGATTTTGCGACAAAGCCAGCATCCCCGGCTTGCAGGCCGTTTCGCCGCTTGCGATACCGCCGCTATGGCGACCCAATTGGGCTATCACGCACTGGTCGAAATCTTCTCCCGGTTTCAAGCGCATCAGCCGGAACCGCAGGGCGAACTTTACCACACCAACGCCTACACTCTGCTGGTGGCGGTGCTGCTGTCGGCCCAGGCCACCGATGCCGGGGTGAACAAGGCGACCCGGGGCCTGTTTGCGGTGGCCGACAGCGCCGACAAGATGCTGGCACTGGGTGAGGCGGGGTTGGTTGACCATATCAGGACCATCGGCCTGTACCCCACCAAGGCCCGCCATGTGATGGCGCTGAGCCGGATCGTGGCAGAGCACTATGGCGGCGAGGTGCCGTCCAGCCGGGCGGCGCTGCAATCGCTGCCGGGGGTCGGGCGCAAAACCGCGAATGTGGTGCTGAACCTGTGGTGGGGGCAACCGGCACAGGCGGTGGATACCCATATCTTCCGTGTCGGCAACCGCACCGGCATCGCCCCCGGCCGCGATGTCGAAACCGTCGAACGTCGCCTTGAAGACAATATCCCCGCCCCGTTTCAGCGCCATGCCCACCATTGGCTGATCCTGCATGGTCGGTATATCTGTGTGGCGCGCAAACCCCGCTGTAACGGTTGCCTGATCGGCGACCTTTGCCCCTATGAGGACAAGACCCCGTGAAAAGCACTGTGAAAGGCCCTGTGAAGAAATATCAGGTTGTCGGCATCGGCAATGCCATGGTCGATGTGCTGGCGCATGCGCCTGACGCGTTTCTGGCAGAGGCGGGGGTGCAAAAGGGGGTGATGCAACTGATCGGGATGGACCGGGCGGTGGAACTTTATTCCCGTATCGGCCCCGCCAGGGAAATCTCCGGCGGCTCCGCTGCCAATACCATCGCCGGCATTGCAGCCCTTGGTGGCCGCACCGCCTATGTCGGCAAGGTCAAGGATGACCAGTTGGGGGCGATCTTTGCGCATGACCTGCGGGCCCAGGGGGCGGAATACAGCACCCCGCTGGCACCGAAGACCGCAGCCGAGGAAACCGGCCGCTGCATCATCGTGGTGACACCAGATGGCGAACGCTCGATGAACACCTATCTCGGTGTCACCGAATTTCTCGGCCCCGCCGATATCTTCGCGGATCAGATGGCGGCGGCAGAGTGGATTTACCTGGAGGGCTACCGCTTTGACGGCCCCGACAGCCACAGCGCCTTTGCCAAGGCGATTCGCGCCTGCAAGGGGGCGGGAGGCGCCGTGTCGATCACCCTGTCAGACCCGTTCTGTGTCGCGCGTCACCGCGACGCCTTTCGCGCCATGATCCGCGCCGATGTCGACCTGCTGTTTGCCAACCGGGCAGAGATCCTGTCGATGTTCCAGACCGATGATCTGGATCAGGCGCTGGCGGCGGCGGCTGCCGAAGTGGCGATCGTCGCCTGTACCGAGGGCGACAAGGGGGCCCATATTCTGTCCAACGGCCAGCGTTACCATGTCGCGGCGATCCCGACCCGCATCGTCGATGCCACCGGTGCAGGCGATCTGTTTGCCGGGGCGTTCCTGTGGGGGCTGACCAATGGTCACGGGCTGGAAACCTGTGGCCGGATGGGCTGCATCGCGGCATCCGAGGTGATCAGCCACATCGGGGCCCGGCCTGAAGCCGATCTGGCGGCGCTGTTTCGCAAGCATGGGGCGCTGTAACCCAATTAAGTTAACATCAAATTGTGCTTGTTTTTCGCGCATACACTCTGCAGGGGGTGCGGGGGATGCAAAATCCCCCGCCGACTTCCGTGCAGGGGCCACCGTCAGTTCATCTGGAACTGCAGCGGGTACCGGCCGTCTTCGAAATCGCCGAACAGGTCGCACAGGTCGGGGTGGTCCACCGGTTTCCCGGTTTCATCGGCGATCAGGTTCTGTTCTGACACATAGGCGACATAGTAGCTTTGGTCATTTTCGGCCAGCAGGTGGTAAAACGGCTGGTCGCGCGACGGGCGGCTGTCTTCGGGAATCGCGTCGTACCATTCCTCGGTGTTGGAAAACATCGCATCGACATCGAACACCACACCGCGAAACGGATGCTTTTTGTGGCGGACGATCTGTCCCAGATGATATTTTGCACGAGTCTTGAGCATGGAACCAAACCCTTCAGCATGGTTATTAGACCGTTGCTGCGGCAAAAGTCCACCAGACAGACAGGGTTTCCCAGAAACAGTCTGTGAAGAAAGCCCTAACAGTGGCGGGCGGTGTTTCGCGCATCGGTGCGGCAAACCGGTTGGCAAAACCGGTGGAAATCTCTACCCATGGCGACGGTTTTCGCCTATTCTGCCGCAAAAGACGTCTGGCGGGGCCAACCCGCACAGACCGGCTGATTGGCAGGCTGAGAGGCAAAATGAGCAGATATCTTCGCGCAGCCCTGTTGCTGTTGGTGCTTGCATCCTGTGGTGGTGGCAATTTTTCGGCACCCCGGCAACTGGATGACGCCTGCGCCATCTTGCGTGAACGGCCCAGCTATCTGTCGGCGTTCCGCGACACCCAGCGGCGCTGGGGGGTGCCGGTGGCGGTGCAGATGGCGACTATTCATCAGGAATCGAAATTCATCGGCAATGCCCGCACCCCGTTCCGCTATGCGCTGGGGGTGATTCCGATGGGGCGGCAAAGCTCTGCCTATGGCTATTCCCAGGCGCTGGATGGCACCTGGGATGAATATCGCAAGGCGACGCGCAACTATGGCGCCAAGCGCGAACGGATTGATGATGCCGCCGATTTCATGGGCTGGTACATGCGCGCCAGCAACCAGGGGCTGGGGATCGGCATGGGCGATGCCCGCAACCAGTATCTGGCCTATCACGAGGGCCGCACCGGCTTTGCCAATGGCAGCTACAATGACAAGGCCTGGCTGGTCGAAGTGGCGAACAAGGTGCAGTCGCGCGCCGAATTGTATGACGGGCAGCTGCGCGGCTGTGGCAAGATCTAATCCCGCAGCCGCCGCTCGGTTTCCAGGGTGATGTTGAAATAGGCCGAGGGAAACGCCCCCCCCGGCTGCAGGTCGTGCAGTTCCACCGTGGTCTCGCCACCGCCGCCATCGGTGATCACCCACTTTTCCAGCCGCAGCGGTTCACTGGCAAAGAACAGCCGGATCGAGCCATATTCCGGGTGGTCCGGGTCCTGCGCCTCGACAATCGCGGTGCTGTCGTTGGCACCGAAGCCGGTCACCATCCGCGCCCGTTTCAGATCGACCCTGGCGGCCAGAATCAGGTTCAGCGGCGTGCGTTTCAGCGGGAACTGCTCTGGCGGGTTGTTCGACTTCGGATCAAAAATCGCCACCGATCCCCCCCCCGCCATCACCAGCGCATCATCGCCTTCATACTCGAACCGCGCCTTGCCGGGGCGCTGGATATAGAGGGTGCCGCGTGATTTCGATCCGTCGGCATTCACCTGGGTAAAGCCCGACCGGGCAGCGGAGAA
>JAYTDA010000428.1:0-12026 GCA_043736155.1 Paracoccaceae bacterium
TTCTCCGCTGCCCGGTCGGGCTTTACCCAGGTGAATGCCGACGGATCGAAATCACGCGGCACCCTCTATATCCAGCGCCCCGGCAAGGCGCGGTTCGAGGATGAAGGCGATGATGCGCTGGTGCTGGCGGGGGGGGGCTCAGCACTCTGGCCCCTTGGCCCCCAGTCCGAGGATGTCCACATCAACCGTCACCGCGCCCGCGTGTCGGAACCTCAGCGTCACCGGAAAAGTCGCGCCGTTTTCCAGCGTCTGGTTCAGCCCCATCAGCATGGCGTGAAAGCCGCCGGGTTGCAGTGCAACCGTGCCACCGGCGGGCACCAGAACCGACATCACATGTGGCATTGATGCGATGCCATCGATGACGATGGTTTCATGCAGCATCGGCCTGTCGGCAACGGTGGTGGTGATGCCCGTCAGCTCGTCATCCGCAGCGCCGGTGTTGCGGATGGTCAGGTAGACGACGCCGGGGCGGTCGGTGCCGATTGACGCCCGCGACCAGGCGCGTTCGATCTCAATCGCACCCAAGCGGTCCACGCCGCAGGCAAGGGCCGGGGTTGCGGACATAACGGCGAGCACGGCGGCAATCAGGATTTTCACTTGGTCCTCACAATCTTGATTTCAGATCAACGGTGATTTCGGCGGCGGGGGTGCCATAGTCGAACTGGCGCAGCCAGTCGCCGTCTGGCCCGATCAGATACAGGGCAGCGGAATGGCCCATGGAATAGGTGTCGCCCTGAGGCTCTTTTTGATAGGCGATCTTGAAGCTGGCCGCCGTGGCGCGGGTGGCGTCGCTGCTGCCGGTCAGACCCAGAATTGCCGGATGAAACGCCGCCGTATAGTCAGCCAGCCCCGCCCCCGCGTCGCGCTCCGGGTCCACCGAGATGAACAGCGGCTGCACGCGGGCGGCGTCGGGCCCCAGCGCATCCATCACCTCGGCGACGTCGGCAAGGGTGGTGGGGCAGATGTCGGGACAGTTGGTGAACCCGAAGAACACCAGTTGAAACCGGCCCGCGAAATCGCTGTTGCTGACGGCGCGGCCGGTGGCATCGGTCAGACGAAACTCCGGGCGGAAGGACTGTTCAATGGTCACAGCGGTTCCGTCGCTGCGTGTGCCGTCCATCCAGACAATTGCCGCATAGCCTGCAAGCGCCACGGCAACTGCAGCCCAAAGGGCTATCTGTACTGCTGTCAAACGCATGTGCCTGCTATTTCCCGTTCTTCCCAATGCTTCTAAATCCCCCCGAAACCTGAAGCGCAAGTGCCTGAAATGACGCATGCGCCAAGGCCACGCGGGGATGACCGTCGGTTTGCGTGCGGCTACAGCGCCTCGACTTTCACCCGATCACCAAGCAGATCCGCGCCATCATTCCAACGCAGGTCCGCGTCGCCATGCGCGCTGCCGCCTTCCACGAGGGCTCGGACGAGGCCGTGCAGATACTGGAAACCGCCCTTATGCAGAACCTGTTCGAACCCGTGCTGAATGCAACCCGCTCCGGGCAGCCGGAATCGCCGTGCTGCCTTGCAGCGGCAGAGCCGCGGACATACTCAGCATCGTCCCGATGAAAATCGTCACATCGGCCATGTTGAACATCGGCCAGCGCCAGTCTTTCCAGTGGAAATCAAGAATGTCGGTCGCAGCACCCTGCCGGATGCGGTCGATGATGTTGCCAAGTGCGCCGCCAAAGATCAGGCCCAGGACCAGCCGTTCCAATTTGGGTTTTGCCCGAAGCGCCCAAACCCCGATCTGCGCCGAGATAAACCCGGTCAATGCGATCATCGCCCAAGGGCGGCCTTGCCTCAGCCCGCCGAACATCCCGGAACCGGCGCCTTCGTTGAACCCGAGCGTCAGGTTGAAGAACGGTTCCACCGGGATCAGCCGGGGCGGCTGCATGACCCCCAGCCTCACCGCCTTGGTTGTCTGATCAAGTGCCAGGGCAAAGGCCGCAAAACTTGCAACCGGGATAAAGGCGTGCCCTCTCATGCCTGCCCCAATCGAAATCCGAACCAGTGGGTCACCAGTTCCCAATACAACACCAGCACACCAGACTTGCCCGACCGAACAGGATCATTGCCTCAGCCCTCGTGTTCCGGGTTGAAGCGCAGCAGACGCAGGGCGTTCAGCGTGACCAGCACGGTGGCCCCGGTGTCGGCGAGGATGGCGATCCAAAGGCCGGTGATGCCAACCACGGTTGTCACCAGAAACACCGCTTTCAGCCCCAGCGAGATTGTCACGTTCTGCCGGATGTTGGCCATAGCCGCGCGCGCCAGCCGCAGCATCGCCGCCACATCCGTTACCCGGTTGCGCAGCAGGGCGGCGGCGGCGGTTTCCAGCGCCACATCAGTGCCGGACCCCATCGCCACGCCCACCGATGCTGCCGCAAGCGCAGGCGCATCGTTGATGCCGTCGCCGACCATGATCACGCCGCCCCCGGAAACCTTGGCAGACGCTGCCATCGCCTTGATCTCGGTCACTTTATCCTCGGGCATCAGTTCGGCCCGATGCTCCATCCCGATCAGCCCGGCAATTGCGGCCCCGGTGCGGGCGTTGTCGCCGGTCAGCATCACCGAGGTCACGCCCATGGCGGTCAGCTGCCGCACACCGTCGATGGCATCGGCGCGTGGTTCATCCCGCATGGCGATCAGGCCGAGCGCCTGCTTTTCGCGAAACACGACGACCACGGTCTTGCCCTCTTCCTCCATCCCCGCTGCCCGGCGCATGCCGATCCCGTCCAGCGCACCCATCTCTGACGCATAGCGTGGCGAGGCGACCCATGCCGGGGCGCCGCCGACCGTGGCCTCCACGCCCTTGCCGATCAGTGCTTTCGCGCCTGTCGCGGGCAGGGGGGCTACCTTGGCCTCCGCCGCGCGGCGCAAGATCGCTTCGGCGAGGGGGTGGCTGGACCCGGTCTCGATCCCGGCGGCTACGGCCAGCAATTCGGCTTCGGTAGCGCCAAGCGGGATCACATCGGTCACGGCGGGGCGCCCGACTGTCAGGGTTCCGGTCTTGTCGAAGGCCACGCGGGTGGTGCGGGCGGCAGCCTCGATCACCGCCCCGCCTTTCATCAGGATGCCGCGTCTGGCCCCCGATGCCAGCGCCGATGCGATCGAGGCCGGGACCGAAATCACCAGCGCACAGGGGCAGCCGATCAGCAGCAAGGCCAGCGCGCGGTAAATCCAGGTGTCCCACACGGCCCCCATCGTCAGCGGCGGAATGATCGCCACCAGCACCGCCAGCCCGACGATGGCGGGCATGTAGATGCGGCTGAAGCGGTCGATGAAGCGTTCGGTCGGGGCGCGGGCGGTCTCGGCTTCCTCCACCAGCGCGATGATGCGCGAAATGGTATTGTCCTCGGCCGCCTTGGTGACAGTGATGCGCAAGACCGCTTCGGCGTTGATCGAGCCTGCAAACACCGGATCGCCGGGGCCTTTGGTTTTCGGCATCGATTCGCCGGTGACCGGGCTTTCATCGACGCCGGATGTGCCTTCGGCAATTTCACCATCGGCAGGAATTCGGTCGCCGGGTCGGACAAGCACGCGCTGGCCGATTTGCAGCGCTGCGGCGTCAACCTCGCGTGTCGCACCGTTCTCCTCTAGGAGCGCGGTTTTCGGCACCAGATCGGCCAAAGCACGGATCGACGCGCGGGCCTTGTCGGCGGCCACACCTTCCAGCACCTCGCCCACGGCAAACAGGAACACCACAAGTGCTGCTTCCTCGGCAGCCCCGATAAACAGCGCGCCGGTGGCGGCGATGGTCATCAGGGCTTCGATGGTGAAGGGAATACCGGCGCGCAGAGCGTTGAAGGCACGCAACGCGACCGGGGCCACCCCGATGACGCAGGCGGCGATAAAGGCGTAGTTGGCCAGCGTCTCCGAGCCGAACAGCTTCACAGCCCAAGCGGCCGCCAACAGCAAGGCGGTGCCGATCACCAGTTTGCCCTTGGACGTTTGAAACCAGCGCTTGTCGCGGTCTTTGGGACCCGACGCATGACTGTGCCCCGCTCCGCCATGGCCGGGATCTGAGGTGACGTTTGGTTTGGGTGCGGTTGCAGGTGCGTTGGCGGCGGCTGCCATGGCAGTGGAACCGAGACTTTGCCCTGATTGATCTTGAGCTGCAGCACTATCGGCCCCGGGCACCACGAATGCCTTTTTCCGATCCACCGGCGACCCTTTTGGCGCGATGCCGAAACCCAGCTTTTTCACCGTTGCTTCCACCGTTTCTCGCGGGGTGCGGCTGGCGTCGAGAGTGAGGGTCAGGCGTTCCGACATCACGCCAACCTGCACATCCGCAACCCCCGGCAGCCGGTTCAGCGCCGTGGTGATCCTGGTCGCACAACTGGCGCAATCCATGCCGGTGACGGTCCAGTCACAGCGTTCCCCGGTGCTACGTTCCCCGGTGTCCTTCGCGCTCATCGCAACCCTTTCCACCGCCGATCAGGGCGGCGCTTGTCTCTATCGAATCAGGGGTATAATCTCTCTAGCAACTAGAGGTACAAGAGGTTTTTCATGCTGAGCATCGGAAAGTTGAGCGAGGCTGCTGGCGTCAAGGTGCCAACCATCCGCTATTACGAACAAATCGGGATCTTGCCCGCAGCCGAGCGGTCCACCGGCAATCAGCGGCTTTACACCTCCACGACAAGCGACCGGCTGAGCTTTATCCGCCATGCCCGCGACCTTGGCTTTCCGCTCGACGCGATCCGCGACCTGCTGGCGATGTCGGATCGTCCCGATCAGCCCTGTGCTGCGGTGGACAGCATCGCCAGGACACAGCTTGCGGCTGTCGAAGGGCGGATTGCGCGGCTTATGGCGTTGAAATCCGAACTCGAACGCATGATCGCGCAATGTGCCGGCGGGTGCGTGGCGGATTGCCGGGTGATCGAATGCCTTGGCAGCCACGCGCATTGCAGCACCGACCATGGCCGCGAACGGACCGTGCTGTCCGAATGACCGCGCCGGCGGTGCCCAGGCCTTGCGCCTTTGCCGCTTCGCCCTGTGCGTGGCGTGACGCTGTCAGATCTTGATGAACGCCGCCGTCACATACATGAATCCGGCCCCGGCCAGAAAGCCGCCCATCACGGCGGGCGAAAACAGTGCCGCCTGCCGGTCCGGGTTTTGGAGCAGCATATAGGCTGTGACCTCGACGATCACTTGCAGGATCGCCCCCGCGCCGATGGCCAGCGCCAGCGCCGACCATTGCGGTGCATAGGCCAGACTGCCGGTCCAGATCCCCAGAACCGCCGGGCCACCGGCCAGCAGGGTCAGGGCCGGAAAGGTCCAGAGCGGTGGCCGGGATTTCAGCATCGGCGCGGCGATGCCGATGCCTTCGGTGACATTGTGCAGCGCAAAGCCCAGCACAAGGAAGGTGCCAAGCCCCGCCGAGCCCGCCGCAAAGGATGCGCCAATCGCCAGCCCTTCGCCAAAGTTGTGCAGCCCGATGCCAAGCGCGATGTAAAAGGCGAGCGCGATCCCCACCGGCGCGCCACGCCAGCGGCCAAGCGCCATCAGCAGCAGGAAACTCGCCAGCGCCGCCAGCCAGACCATCGCTGCGCCCTGAAACAGTGCAGCGGCAGAGGCGGCCAGTTCCAGCGCCTCGCCGGTCATGTCGATCAGCAGGAAGGCCAGCAAACCCACGGTCAGCGCCAGCAGGAAGTTCATGCCGGCACGGCCCACACCGCGCATGGCGGGGAAGAACATCAATCCTAGCGCGACCGGCAGCAGTCCCACGATGGCCCCAACAATCGCCTGTGAGCCCAACTGGTTAGAAGTGGCCTTGGGTGTCGGCAGGGCGACGGCAATCTCATGCACAAAAGCCGTGCCGGTGTTGGATAGCATATTCACCAGATGCGCCTCGCCCTGCACCCAGGGATAAGGGATGCGGACCCATGCGGTATCACCGCGTTCAATCGGGCCTGTGGGGTCCTGCGCAAAGCTCCAGTAGGCATCGTCCACCGCCACCTGTGCGATGATCATCGGTTCGGACCCGCCAGCGCGCACCAGCAGGGCAATGCCGCTCGCATCCAGCACCGTGCGTTCCACTGTCAGCGCTTCCACCGGCGGGGCACCGTTGTTGAAGCTGCGGAGCGGGTCCAGCGCGGCGATCCAGACAAAGGACACCAGCATCAGCGCCAGGGGCACCAGCACCATCGCAAGCCGGGCGAGTGGCGAGCGGGTGGCGGTGGATTGATCGGTCATGCGCCCGGCTCCTGCACGTCGAAATGGCCAACCCAGCCAAGCTCGGTAAACTCGGACTGATGGGCGTGGAACATGTACAATCCGGCCTCATGGTCGGCGAAGCTGAATTCAAGGATGCCGCGTTGCGCCTGACACTGGGTGATCAGATCGACCATCGGCAGGGTAGGGGTCAGCGTCGTGCCGGTGTCGAAATACTGAAAGAAATTGGCGTGCAGGTGGAACGAGTTGATCGGATCAAACTCGGTCACGTTCAGCAAATACACCCGCACCGGGCGGGATTTGTCGATCACGATCGGGGCGCGCATATAGGCATGGGCGATGCTGTTCACGGCGTAAACCTCGTTGCCGCCATCGAAATTGGTGTCGAAGGCGTTCATCACCATCGCCAGTTCCTGCCAGTTGGCATTCTGTGGCGTGCCCAGCAGGCGCGAAGCGGCAACGGCGGCATGTTCGGGGTGCAGGGCCGGATCAGGGTCGATCACGAACAGCCCGTACATGCCCTTGTGCATGTGCCGTTTCAGCGGCAGCGCGTGGCAGTGATACAGGTGGCAGCCAAACGGCCTGGCGTCGAATTCATAGATGAACTCCTCACCCGGGTTGATCAGCCCCGCGCCCGGAACCCCATCCATCCGCGCCGAATGGATGCCGTGGAAGTGCATCGAATGCGGATGCGAGCCGTGGTTTGTGAAGATGATCTTCAGGCGTTCGCCTTCCTTGGCGCGGATCGCCGGGCCCGGGACCCGGCCATTGAAGGTCCAGGCCGGAAAGAAGATGCCGGGGGCAATCTCGATCTCCTTATCCTCGGCCACCACCTCGAACGTGCGCAAGGTGCGGCCATCGGGCAGGGCGGAGGTGACGCCGGTATACCAATCCGTCAGCATGGACGTGGGGTCAAAACCGTTGCGGGCGTGATCAACCAGCCCCACCGTCATCATGTCGCCATGCGCCATGCCCGCCATCGGCGCAGCATAAGGGTCGGCCTGCATCGCGGACATATCATGGCCCGCCATCCTTTCCGGGGCGGTTTGCGCCATGGCGGTTTGCGACAGTGCGCCCTGCGCCAGTGCCGCCGCTCCGCCAGCGGCCACCAAGCCGCCGATCAGCAGGGCGCGGCGACTGGAGTTTACGCCAAGCGTGTCGTCTTCGGACATAGTAAGGGAACCTTAATGCGAACGATTATCATTCACAACTTTGCGCGCGACCGAGCCGGATTGCAATCGGAATCCGTAGCAAGCCATGGTGGGTAGGTTACACGCTTGACCTACTGACTTTGAAAGCTGATCGCGGGCTGACCTGTGCCGCCCCGGGATTGCCGGAGGCTCCAACTCCTGAGTGGGACGTAAGCGATGACAAACAAGACGACGAACAGGTTTTCCCCCGAAGTGCGGGCCCGGGCGGTGCGGATGGTTCTGGATCACCAAGGCGAACACAGCGCGCGATGGGCGACCGTTTCGTCGATTGCGGCGAAGATCGGTTGTGGTACATTCCCATGGCTGCTCTCCGTTAAAGTGTGAATGCGGTGCGGAAGGCCGGCAAGGCGGCCTCTTCGTCACCCGATGCAAAGGCTTCCATGCCGACCGGACCGGCATAGCCCATGCACACCCAGACGCTTGCCGACCGGCGCGGTTTCACGCGCCGAGGCGAGCAACTGAACGGCCCCCTCCTTGTCGACCCGACGGCCCTTCAGATCGCCGTTCATGATCATGAACGACGCACCGGTCCGCGCCATGGCGACCACGTCCCACGCGGGCCAACTCCGCAGTCCGACACCGAAATCCAGCTCCTTCAGGCGGCTGGCCCGCCAGGATATGGGCCGGTCGCGCCACAGCATTGCCGCGCAGCCTGCCAGCTGGAACGCCATGTCAGAGGTCGATCAGAACGCGACCCGCGTCAACGCGCGTGGCATAGCAATGCAGGTTGTTGCAGGCGGGCGGGGTTTCGACCTCGCCGTTGGTGAAGTTGAAGATCGAGGAATGTTTCGGGCATTCCACGGTATTTTCCATCACCAGACCACCCGACAGGTGAATCTCTTCGTGAGTACACAGACCATCGGTGCAGAAATAGCCGTCTTGGTGATTGCGGTAAATCGCAAAGGTGCGCCCGCCGTGGTCAAAGCGGATCACATCCTCGGCGTCGATGTCGGTGGCAGAGCAGGCGTCAATCCAGGCCATATTGCGCCTCTCAGATTGCTTGGGGTTTGTAGTCGGCAGGGGCGGCAGGCATGACGCCCTGCAAAAGGGTCACGGATTTCTCCAACCCTTCCACTGCGTTCAGCAGCACATCCTCATGCTCGATCGACAACCAGCCGTCGTAACCCGCCATCTTCAGCCGGTAGCAGAATTGCCGCCACCATTCCTCGCCATGGCCGAAACCAAGGGTGATATAGCTCCAGGAGCGCGCCGGAATGTCCATCAGGCTGCCGTTTTCCAAGAGGCTGGTGGTGGCTTGCACCGGGGCGTTCAGGAACGTGTCCTTGGCGTGGACGTGATAGATGGCATCACCCAGCCGCTCGGCCGCGATCAGCGGGTCGGCGCCCATCCAGAACAGGTGGCTGGGGTCAAGATTGGCGCCAATGACCGGGCCGACTGCGGCGCGCAGTTTCAACAGGCTGGGCACGTTGTAGACGCACTGGTTGCCATGCAGTTCCAGCGCGATGCGTCCGACACCACAGGATTTCGCCAGTGCGACGACTTCCTCCCAGAAAGGGATCAGCTTTTCCTGCCACTGATAGCGCAGGATACCTTGCGTCTCGGGTGGCCAGGACGACACAACCCAGTTCGGCATCAGATCACCCGCACTGCCCGCAGGCAGGCCCGACATGGTGCAAACGGTCTTGATGCCCATCTCTCCTGCCACGCGGATGGTATCGCGCAGGTCGCTGCCCTGTTTCGGATCGGTCGGATGCAACGGATTGCCATTGGCGTTCAGGCTGATCACCTCCAGCCCACGGTCAGAAAAAGCCTGCAGAAACGCCTTTTGCCCGGACGCATTGCCCAGCATCGCCTTCAGGTCGAAATGCGGGGCAGTAGACCAGCCGCAAGTGTTCACTTCGACCCCGGACACACCCATGCGTGCGGCGTGGTCCAGCATTTCCGTGAACGACATCTCGCCGAGGCTGTCGGAAACAAATCCCAGTTTCATGCGTAGAACTCCGGTTTTGTGATCATCTCGACGCTCAGTTTCGTGCCCGATGCCAACGCCCGCGCCCCGGTTTCGGCGACGATTGCGGCGGCATAGCCATCCCATGCGCTGGAGCCGGTCTTGCTGAATTCGCCGGTACCCGCGAAATGCAGGAAAGCCCGGTTCTGGCGCACATAGGCCTCGTGGAAGCGGCCCCGCCAGTCAGCCTCATAGACCGTGGCACTGGCCAGTTTCATGTCGGTCCGGGTGTAGGCCACGGTGTTCATCGCAATCGACCCGGCCTCGCCCACCAACTCTGCGCGCACGTCATAGCCGTAGGCCGCGTTGTTGTTGATCTCGATGGTGACAAGCTGCCCGTCGGTGGTTTCCAGAACCATGACCACAGGCGCCACCCGCGCATCCGAGCGTTTGGGCTGCCAGGCCGAAATGCTGGCGTATTCGCAACCCAGCACATGGCGGACCACATCAAACTCGTGCGGGGCGGAATTGGTGATCGCCATGGCACCGGTAAAATCGGCTGCCGGGGTTTCCACGTTGCGGTGGAAATTGTGCATCATCAAAGCCCGGCCCAGACGGCCATGATCAAGAGCGGCCTTCATTTCAACATAGGCCTGGTCAAAGCGGCGCATGAAACCGACCTGCACGAAGCGGCGGCCTGCGGCCTGTTCGGCGGCCATCACCGCAAGACACTCAATGGGCTTTTGCGACAGCGGCTTTTCGCTCAGCGCGGGCTTGCCCGCCTTGATGCAGGCAAGGCTGAGCGGCGCATGGGTGAAATCGGGGCTGGCGATGATCACGGCATCCACGTCGGCGCGCGCGATCACCGCCAGGGGGTCGCTGGCCACGTCCGCCGCACCACAGTCATCGGCGATTCTGCGGGCGCGTCCCTGATCCATGTCGCAGACCACTTGCAGGACGGCTCCGGGCATGTCCTCGGCCACGATTCTGGCGTGATCGGCGCCCATCAGGCCTGCGCCAATAACGGCGATACGTTGTGTCATTCTTCCCGCCTCGGGTTGTCGGTTGTTGCTGAATCTGGGCCTGGGCCGGAGGTAAATCCGGCCCAGGCAAGGGAAGGCACCGTGGAGGGTGTAGCCTTCCGGGGAGACTAGTGATCCGGCGGCGGCGGATGCCCGCCATGGCTGTTCATGTAGCCCTCAATGGAGGCTTCGAGCCCGGCCATGGTTTCACCGCCTGCCATCAGGTCGGTGATCTGTTCACGCGACTTGTCGCCCTTTTTGAAATCGGCGGCGACCGCGCCGCGGATCAGAACAGCGAAATGGTCGCCGACAGCCATCGCATGCATCACCTGATGGGTGATGAACACCACGGCAAGCCCGCGCCGTTTCGCCTCGTTCACGATGCGCAGAACGTGGGCCGCCTGCTTGACCCCAAGGGCGGCGGTTGGCTCATCAAGGATCAGGACGCGGGCGCCGAAATGCACGGCGCGGGCAATGGCCAGCGACTGGCGCTCGCCACCCGACAGCCCGCCGACCAGACGGTCGCCGTCGTCAATCCGGGTGATTCCGAAATCCTGCACGGCCTTGACGGCCACCCGGTTGGCGGTCTTGCGGTCATAGACCTTGAACGGCCCCCAGCCTTTGGTCGGCTCGACCCCCACAAGGAAGGACCGCCCGATTGACATCAGCGGAAAGGTGCCGCCGAACTGGTGGACGGTCGCGATGCCCTTTTCGGCGGCCGCACGCGGCGATGGCAAAGCGACGGCCTGCCCATCCAACTCGATCGTGCCGCTGGTCGGCTGGTGCACCCCCGACATGATCTTGATCAGTGTCGATTTGCCTGCGCCGTTGTCGCCAAGCAGACACAGCACTTCACCCGCGCGAACCTCGAGGTTGATGTCGTGAAGGACGTCAATCGGGCCAAAACTCTTGTTGACGCCACGCAGGGCCAGGATCGGTTTCTGGTCAGCCATTGGTCTTCTCCCCAATCAGGATTTCTTGGCGGACGACCAGTTGGTCGCCATCCGCCGGAAAGTTTCGTTCATCAGAACCGCAAAAAGCAGCAGCGCCCCGATGAACAACAGGTAGGGCTGCTGGTCGATGGCCATGGTCTGGGTGCCAGCCTTGATGCGGTCAAGCGAGGCCGGGCTGAAGTCAAAGGCACCGATCAACAATTTGGCGCCGGTCTGTTCAACGGCGTTGACGGCAGCGGCGGCACCAAAATCTGCGCAAGACACCAGCGCGTCGATGGTGGAGTCGCCGATCATTTCGGCTTTGAATGCCTCGGCGGTGCCTGTGATGTCACCGTCAAGGTTCGGTGGAGTGTTCAGCACGGTCACCTTGGCCCCCAAGGGAGTTGCGCCATCGGTCACGCCGCGGCAACGCTCTTCGAGGTTGATCGCACCGGGAACCTGAATGTGGCAAATGATATGCTTGGCACCCTTTTCGGCCAGATACTTGCCGCCGCCGAGACCAGCCGCGTATTCATCCGAACCGAAGTAGTTGATCGCGCCCACGTCACCCATCACCGGCAGACCGGAGTTGTACTGCATGATGACGATGCCCGCATCGCGTGCCGCCTGCAGCGCGGGGATCTGCGCCTCTGGCACCCAGATCGGAATGGCGATGCCTTCGACGCCCTGTGCGACAGCCTGATTGATCAGCGTGACCAGATCGGGCCCGAAGTTTTCATAGTTCTGGGTCCGCAGAAACTGGACAGTACCGCCATTGGCCGTG
>JAYTDA010000429.1:0-1513 GCA_043736155.1 Paracoccaceae bacterium
TGGCCACGGCACCACGCTGGTTGTCACCGATGCAGGGCTGCTGGCCATCGGCATCGAGCCCGTCGTGGTCAAGACTATGACCGCGATCCACAAACATGCCGCCGAGCCTCCCTCGCCCAAACCGCCAACGCCGCGCGCCGGGACCAAGCAGGCCACCCTGATCACCATGCTGCGGGCGCCCGAAGGCGCCACAATGGAAGCCATGATTACAGCCACTTGCTGGAAGCCTCATTATGCCGATGTCCGGATTATGCCGATGTGGGGTTTCAAGCCATTGTTTCTGGTGGGGCCCGCTGTGAAGGTGTCGGCATAATCAGAGGGCTTCGAGGCAGGCGAGGAGTTTGTCGGTTGGCCTGAAGCGGCCGGGTTTCGTCGTGATCGGGGCTGTCTTCTCCAGGGCGCGTTCCTTGATCTGCAGATCCGCGTGCAGGTAGATCTGGGTTGTTTCGATCTGTTCGTGGCCGAGCCAGAGCGCGATCACGGCTGTATCGATGCCGGCCTGCAGCAATCGCATTGCAGCTGAATGGCGCAGGACATGCATGGTCACCGATTTTTGCGCCAGAGACGGACAGGCGCTGCTGGCCTTCTGGACGTATTTGGCAAGTCTGTGCTCAAGAGCATCGCGGCTGAGGGCGCGCCCGGTCTGCGTGGGGAACAGCGGGGCAGCGGGCTGACCGGCGCGCTCGGCAAGCCAGGCGCGCAGATGGGCGATGGTGCCCGAGGTCAGCGGCGTGATCCGCTGCTTTCGCCCCTTGCCATGGCAACTTACATGCGCGCCAGAGCCGAGGTGGACGTCGGCGCAGGTAAGGCCGGTCAGTTCGGAAGCGCGAAGCCCGGTCTGCACCGCGAGGGCGAACAGCGCCGTGTCGCGCCGCCCGGTCCGGTTTGACCGATCGGGCGCAGCGAGCAGGGCGTTGATTTCTGCTTCGGTCAAAAAGGTCACCAGCCGCCGATCAAAGCGTTTCGGCGGGATGGCGAGAACGCGTTCGATGGTGGCGGCATGTTCGGGATGGCGCAGGGCGGCATAGCGGAACAGGGAGCGGATCGCGGCAAGTCGGGCATTGCGGGTCCGCACGCCGTTTTTCCTGTGGCTCTCCAGATGGTCGAGGAAGGCGCCGATCAGGGGCGCATCGAGATCGTCGATACCGAGTTTGGACGGCGCCTTGCCGTGCCGCTCCGACGCGAAGACCAAGAGCAACCGAAGGGTGTCGCGATAGGATTGAACCGTGTTCGGGCTGACCTGGCGCTGGCGGATGAGGCGGTCGGTGAAGAAGCCCTGCAGGGTCGTGGCGAGCGCGCTCATGCGTCACCTCGCAGGTGGCGTTCGAGCCGTTCGCCCGCCAGGCCCAGCAATTCCGGCGCGGCCGACAGGTACCAGTAGGTGGCGCCGGGATCGACATGGCCAAGGTAGGTGGACAGGATGGCCAGGCGGGAGCCTGGGTTGCCCGACCGGTAATCGTCGACGATGGTGCTGACGGCGAAGCTGTGCCGCAGATCGTGGATCCGGGGTCGG
>JAYTDA010000430.1:0-2885 GCA_043736155.1 Paracoccaceae bacterium
TGCCATCGCCCAGATTGCCCCCCGCGCGGTGATCCCGATGCATTACTACAGCCCGAAGGGTGTGCTGAAGATCGAACCGGTCGAGACGTTCCTGAACCGTCTGCCGCCCGAGCGCATCACACGCGTCGGCAAGACCAGCATGGACCTGACCCCCGAGATGCTGCCCGCTGTCGGCCAGCCGCCACATGTCTGGGTGCTGGAGCAATCGCGCTGATCCCGACCCATCAGCATAACATGCGCCTGCTCGCCCAGTCGGATCAGGGCGGGCGGCCTGACGGGGTGCAACTGATGGTGCATCGCGGCTATGGCTATGTTGGCCATATCTTTTCGCGCGGGTTCAGCATCATTGACCTGCGCGATCCCCGCAACCCGCGCCCCGTGGCCTATATCCCAGCCCCGCCGAATACCTGGTGCCTGCACCTGCAAACCCAAGACGACCTGCTGCTGGTGATCCACAACAAGGACATGTTTGCTCAAGCCGACATGGCGGATGAAAAAGCCTATTACAAAGGCGCAGTCAGCCATCATGCGGATGGCGCGCAGAACTGGTCGGCGGGGATGGCAGTCTATGATATCGCCGACCCGGAAAACCCCCGCCAGATCGGGTTCATGCCCGTCGCGGGCACCGGTCTGCACCGGATCTGGTATACTGGCGGGCGCTGGGCTTATGCCTCGGCGCTGCTGGACGGGTTTACCGATTACATCCTGATCACCATCGACATGGCCGACCCGACAAAGCCACAGATGGCCGGGCAATTCTGGCTGCCGGGGATGAATGCCGCCGCCGGGGAAACCCCGAACTGGCCGCTGCCGCAGGGGCGCTTTGGCCTGCATCACCCGATCATCCACGGCGACATCGCCTATTGTTCGTGGCGCGATGCCTGTCTGGCCATTGTCGATGTGTCCGACCGAACCGCGCCGAAACTGATCGCGCACAAGGTCTGGTCGCCGCCGTTTGGTGGCGGCACCCATAACGCCCTGCCGCTGCCAAACCGCAATCTGCTGGTGGTGGTGGATGAAACCGTGCTGGATCATGGCGAGGACGGCTTCAAGCCGATCTGGATTTTCGACAATCAGATCAAGGCCAACCCGATCAGCATTGCCACCTGCCCGGCCCCGCGCGACCGCGATTATCATGCCGTGGGTGGCCATTTCGGCCCGCATAACATCCATGAAAACCGCCCCGGCACGTTCATCAGCGAAGAGCTGATCTTTGCCACCTACCAAAACGCCGGGGTGCGGGTTTACGACATCCGCGACCCGTTCCGCCCCACCGAAGTCGGGGCCTGCGTCCCGCCGCCACCCACGCGGATGGTGGACCCGCGCCCGAACCGTGCGGCAGTCCTGCATTCCGCCGATGTGCATGTCGATGTGAACGGCATCGTCTATTGCACCGATTTCAACGCGGGCCTGTCGGTGATGGAGTTTTTGGGCTGAGCCTTGGCAGGGCGGGGCGGCCTCAAACTTCAACCCGGCGGAAGTAGCGCTCCAGCGCCGACGCGGTTGCAGACAGGTGGCGCGAGGTTTTTGGGCCGGCATTGAACAGCACGCCCAGATACAGCAGGTCAATCAGGAACAACTGACTGATCCGGCCTTCGATGAAATCGCCGTAAAGCGGCACCGACGGCGTTGCGGAATTCCAGGTCCCCAGCGTGATCTCTGCCGCCTGCCCGACAACCGAGGCCGGATCGGAAGTGATGGCGATGGTGACACATTTGTTCTCGCGCGCCACGGACAGCGCATTGGCGACGGTTTCGGTGGTGCCGGTGTGTGACACGCCGACCATGACGCTGCTGCTGTCCAGATTTGCGGCGGCAATAATCTGCGAATAGCCATCGTTGTAGGCAATGGCATCAAGGCCCGCCTTGCTGAACAAATGCGCCGCCTCCTGGCAAATTGCAGCGGCACCGCCGACCCCGACAAAAACAATCTTGCGCGCCGCCAGCAAAGCCGCCACGACGGTCTCCAGCTGATCACCCTGCAACATCCGCTGGGTGCCTTGCAGGCAGACCGACAACAGCATGGCCAGGTTGCTGCTGGTTTGAATCAATGTGTCGTTTTCATCAATTTCGACCGGAATGTTGGCAAAGCCGTTGCGCGATCCGGCGCCTTCGGCCATCGACAATTTCATGTCCTGAAAACCGGCATAGCCCAAGGCGCGGCTGACGCGGCTGATCGTCGCCTCACTGACGCCCAAGGTGCGGCCAAGTTCGGTGATCGACAGGTTCATCCGCGCGCCTGACACCTGACGCAAATGGTCGGCAACAATGCGTTCAGACTTTCGCAGCGACCCGTAACAGGCCTCAATGCGGTTCAACAGACTACCCTGAGGACGGTCGCTGATCGGGGTCTGGTCTGTCATGCGCTGGCCGTCCGCGGTTAATGGTGGCCTTCAAGCTAGCACGGAAATAATTTTTCTCAAGTTTAGATTACTGCTAACCAGCACTGTTTGCCATTGTTCCAGATTAATGCAAGTATTTCAGTCATATAGCAAGGTCGAGCCCGGCGCTTTGAGCTGTTACCCCAAGCCGTTTCGCGCAGGTTTACAGTAACGTGCCACGATCCGTGAAAAATATTTTCTCGACAAGAGAAGGCCGGTATTGTAACAAAACCGGCATGGAATCTGCCTTTTTTGACTGTTTGGCAGGATAGCGGGGGAAATGACGATGGCGACACTGGCAACAGACTCAGCACGCAACGCCCCTTCGCGCGAGATTTTGGAAAAACTTTTCCGGACGGCCTATAAAATCCGGGTGTTCGAGACCGAAGGTATCAAACTGTACCGCCAGGGCCTGATCCGGGGCTATTTCCACCCCTATCTGGGGCAGGAAGGCATCGCCACCGGCGTCTGCACCGCGTTGGAAGAGGGCGATTACATTTCCTCT
>JAYTDA010000431.1:0-20211 GCA_043736155.1 Paracoccaceae bacterium
GGCAGGCGTTGGGTGCCACCCATGCCGGGAATGATGGCCAGGTTGGTTTCCGGCAGGCCAAACCGCGCCGTATCGGCGGCAATGATAAAATCGGCCAGCAGCGCCAGTTCACAGCCGCCGCCAAGCGCAAACCCCGCCACCGCCGCAATTATCGGTTTGCGGATGCGGGCGATGGTGTCGGCCCCGGCGGCGAACGGGTCACCATTGACCATGTCGACAAAGCCCTTGCCCGCCATTTCCCGCACATCGGCCCCGGCGGCAAACGCCTTGTCCGATCCGGTCAGGATGATGCAGCGCACCGCAGGGTCAGCCTCCGCCGCGACCAGTGCCGCTGACAGTTCGCGCATCATCAGGGCATTGATGGCGTTCAGCGCCTCTGGCCGGTTCAGGCGGATCAGCAAGACGCTGCCAGTCGGTTCCACAAGGATGGTCTGATAGGTCATCGGTCCTCCGGCTTTGATTTAGCCTGGCGTTGACGGGTCATAGCACTGCCGGTCCAAGGCTCCAACCCGGATCAGCGCTGGCACTTTGGGCAATGAAACGATGACCGGCCGGATTGTACCAGCCGTTCGATGGTGCCGCCGCACCCCGGCGTGGCGCAGGCCTCGCCCATCCGGCCATAGACCCGGAAGGAATGCTGAAAATAGCCAAGTTCGCCGTCGGTCTGCCGGTAATCGCGCAGCGACGACCCACCGGCCTCGATTGCTTCCACCAGCACGGCGCGGATGATCGGCACCAGTGCCGCCACGTCGCTTTCGCTGATGGAGCCAGCCAGCCGGGTCGGCGCAATCCCGGCGCGGTGCAGCACTTCGCAGACATAGATATTGCCCAGCCCCGCCACCACCCCCTGATCCAGCAGCGCCGACTTGATCGGGGTCTGGCACCGGTGCAGCCGCGCCGCCAGTGCGGTTTCATGGAAATCGTTGCCCAAAGGCTCGGGGCCAAGGGCTGCCAGCAGCGGATGTTCATCGGCCCGCGCGGTTTCCACCAGATCCATCGCCCCAAACCTGCGGGCATCGTTGAAGGTGACGGTGGCACCGCCGTCGATATGCAGCACCACATGGTCATGTTTCTGTGGGCCATGATTCTGAAGTCCATGATTCTGAAGTCCATGATTCTGCGGCACTGGCAGGTCATGGTGAAACTGCCCCTGCACCCGCCCCGAAATCAGCATGCGGCCCGACATTCCCAGATGGATCAACAGGCTTTCCCCGGACTCCAGATCCGCCAGAATGTATTTCGACCGCCGCCGCAGTTGCAGCACCCGTTGCCCGGTCAGCCGGTCCGCCATCCGGGGCGGAAACGGCCAGCGCAGCCCGTCGCGGTTGACATCGGCGCGGGCAATGACCTGCCCTGCCATCACCGGCTCCAACCCGCGCCGCACGGTTTCCACTTCGGGCAGTTCTGGCACGGGGTTTTCCTTTGGCTTGGGTCTGGCGTAGAGGTCTGGCGTAGAGGTCTGGCGCGATTAACCATACCTTTACCATGCGGGGCAATATTGGGCGCAGAAAGGGGGCCGATCATGCTGCGCTATGTCCTGCTTTTCTTCGCGGTGCTGCTGGCGCAACCGGTGCGCGCCAACATTATGCTATCCGGGGCCACGCTGACTGCTCCAGGTGCCACCCCCGTGGCGGTTCCGCCCGACCTGCCGGAACGGCTGCTGAAACAGATGAACAAGGCGAAGTCGAAGTTCCTGGAAGATGCGGCGGCGCTGATCCTGGGCTATGGCACCGTCGACGGCATTGGTCCTGCCGGGATCGAGCACTTCATCGCCTCCAGCCGCGCCGAGATCAGGGCCCGGGCGATGGCACGGTTGCTGGCCGGTGATCTGGACAATGACGGTGCTGTCAGCGGCGAGGAACTGGCCAGCCTTGTCGCCAACGCCTCTGCCACCGGACGCGGGCGGTTGCAGCTGTCGTTCACCCTGGCCGATGCCGATCAGGCAGGCTTTGTCACCGCTGCGGAGTTGCGGGCCTTTGGCCAGACCAAGGCGCTGGACCTGTTTGACGAGGCCGAGGCGAATGACTGGCGGCAATTCATGTTGTTCGATCTGGACGGTAACGGGCACGTGGCGCTGCCGGAGGTGATGGAAGTTGTCAGCATGCTGAAACAGGCGGGTTGAAGGGGGTGCCAATGACCGTGACCACAGGGCGCAGCGGCTGGCCCTGTTCCTGACCCGCCTTGCCGCCTATAAAGACCCGGAACCACAAGGACCGGGACCATGGCTGAACAGGATACCACCACTCATTTCGGCTATCAGACCGTGCCGGAAAGCGAAAAGGCCGGGATGGTCCATGGCGTCTTTACCCGGGTCGCCGCGAAATACGACATGATGAATGACCTGATGTCGGCGGGCGTCCACCGGCTGTGGAAAGCGGCGATGATGGATTGGCTGGCGCCGCGCAGCCATCAGCGGCTGCTGGATGTGGCGGGGGGCACCGGCGATGTGGCGTTCCGCTTTTTGCGGCGTGCGCCCGGGGCGTCAGCCGTGGTCTGCGACCTGACCGAAAGCATGCTGGAGGCGGGGCGGCAACGGGCCGGGGCGGAAAAGCTGGCAGGCAAGCTGGCGGGAAAGCTCGATTGGGTGGTGGGCGACGCCATGGCGCTGCCGTTCGCCGATGCCAGTTTCGATGTCTATACCATCAGCTTTGGCATCCGCAACGTGACGCGTATCGCCGATGCCCTGGCCGAGGCCTACCGGGTGCTGCGCCCCGGTGGCCGCCTGATGGTGCTGGAATTCAGCCAGATACCGAACGACATGCTGCAAAAAGCCTATGACCTTTATTCCTTCACCGTTATCCCGCCGCTGGGGCAACTGGTGACCGGGGACCGCGCCAGCTATCAATATCTGGTGGAATCGATCCGCAAATTCCCGGATCAGGAGACGTTTCTGGCGATGATCCAGAGTGCCGGGTTTTCGCAGGTGAAGTATCGCAATCTGAGCCTTGGCATTGCGGCGCTGCATTCCGGCTGGAAGATCTAGGTGAGGGGTCCGCACAATATCCTGCGGCTGATCCGCACCGGTGCCACGCTGGAACGTACCGGCGCCATGCCGGTGGTGCTGGCGGCGTTTCACGCCCCGCCCCGCCTGCGGTTTGCCGTGCGGGCGCTGGTCTGGCCGGTGCAATGGCTGGGTCTGCGCGGCGACCCTGCGCTGCCGCCGCTGACCCGCGCCCTGACCGCCCTTGGCCCGGTTTACATCAAGTTCGGCCAGTTGATGTCGACCCGGCCCGATGTGGTCGGCGAGGTGCTGGCGGACCAGTTGCGCTATCTGCAAGACAAGCTGCCCGCGTTTCCGACCGCACAGGCCCGCGCCATGGTGGCCGAGGAACTGGGCCACCCGGTCGAGGCTTTGTATGCCGAATTCAGCGACTCCGTCGCTGCCGCCTCGATTGCCCAGGTGCATCGGGCGCGGCTGAAGGGCAGCGGCGAAGCGGTGGCGGTCAAGGTGCTGCGCCCCGAGATCGAACGCGCTTTCCGCAAGGATATAGACGCTTTCTACTTCGTCGCCGCCTTTATCGAAGCCCTGTCGCCCGCCTCCCGCCGCCTGCACCCGAATGAAGTGATCCGGCATTTCGAAGGCGTGGTGATGGGGGAGCTTGATCTGCGGCTGGAGGCTTCGGCTGCATCGGAGTTTGCCGATAATACCAAGGCTGACCCCGGGTTTCAGGTGCCAAGGCCACGCTGGGCGCTGTCTGCCCGCAATGTGATGACGCTGGACTGGGCCGAAGGGGTCAATCTGGGCGACAATGCCGCCATCGATGCCGCAGGCCATGACCGCGTGGCCCTGTCGGAACGGGTGTTGCAACTGTTCCTGCGCCATGCGCTGCGCGACGGCTTTTTTCACGGTGACATGCATCAGGGCAACCTGAAGGTGGCGGCAAACGGCGATATCATCGCCTATGATTTCGGCATCATGGGGCGGATCGACGAATATACCCGCAGGGTCTATGCCGAGATCCTGTTCGGCTTCATCCGCCGCGACTACCGCCGGGTTGCCGAGGTGCATTTCGAGGCGGGCTATGTCCCGGCAGACCGCGACATCGACGAGTTTGCAAGGGCACTTCGGGCAGTGGGAGAGCCGATTTTCGGCATGGATGCCACAGGGATTTCGATGGCGCATCTGCTGCAATATCTGTTCGAGGTGACCGAACGCTTTGGCATGGAGACCCGCACCGAACTGATTCTGCTGCAACGCACCATGGTGGTGGTTGAAGGTGTCGCCCGCTCGCTGAACCCGCAGATCAACATCTGGCAGGTGGCGCAGCCGATCGTCGAACACTATATCCAGCAAAACATCGGGCCAATGGCGCTGCTGCGCGATTTGGCCAAGACGGCGCAGGTATTGGCGCGGTTTGGCCCGAAACTGCCGGCGCTGGTCGAGGCGCGGCTGATCGGCCGCGATTCCCTGCCGCCGCCAGCGCCGCCTTCGCGGCTGTGGCCACTGGTCTGGATGGCGGCAGGGGCTGCAATGGCCGGTGGCGCGATCTGGGCAGCGCGGCTGTTTTGAGAGCCAAGGCTGAGGTGTGCAATGGCCTCTCCCCCAACCCCACTCCGAAGGCGGAGAGGGGGGCGCTGACGGTGCCGTTCGCGCACCCCTCTCCCACCGGGAGAGGGGACGGGGGAGAGGCGGACGGCCCCCCTATCCCATCACTCGTCGCAGAAAGTGCCGGTCGCCGTCATTGTCCAGCGCGGTCACGGCAGCAGAAGCGGGCATCCACAGCGCGGTGTGGCCCGCCTCGCCTGGCGGACCGTGGCGGCGGATCGGGCGGGCGAGGTAGATGGTACAGAGCTTTTCCGCCCACAGGTCATAATCGGGCATATAGGTGAACCGCCGGTACATCCCCAGCCGCCGCACCGGGCGGATGCGCCAGCCGGTTTCCTCCAACACCTCGCGGTGCAGCGCCTGTAGCGGCTGTTCACCCCGGTCGATGCCGCCGCCGGGCAGCTGCATTTCGGGCAAAGGTTCCGCCTGCCAGGTCAGCAGCACATCGCCCCCGAGCCACAGCACCGCATAAACCCCGGGCCGCACCCGGTATCGTTGCCCTTTTCGGGGTGGGTCGCCAAAGCGTCGGTTCATTCCTTACCCCTGTTCCTGCCGGTGCGGTTGCCGTTCTGCCCGGCGCAGGCTATGCCAAATGCGGTCTTGCAAGGAAAGCTCATGTCATCCGCCAGTTCAACACCTATGGCCAGTTCAACCCTTGGGTCCCGGATTGCGTGGGACGATACGATTCTGCCGTTTCAACTGGACCATGCCGACATCCGCGGCCGGGTCGCCCGGCTGGATGGGGTGCTGGAGCGGATTTTGCGCCAGCATGACTATCCGCCACAGGTCGAGGCGCTGGTGGCCGAAGCCGCAACCCTGACGGCGCTGATCGGCCAGGCGATCAAGCTGCGCTGGAAGCTGTCGTTGCAGGTACGCGGCGAAGGTGCTGTGAAGCTGATTGCCGCCGATTATTACGGCCCTGCTGCCGAGGGGGAACCTGCGCTGATGCGGGCCTATGCCGGGTTTGATTCGGGTGCCATCGACCCCGACCTGCCGCCCTATGACCAGATCGGCGGCGGCTTCATGATGATCCTGATCGATCAGGGGCCGGGAACCCTGCCCTATCAGGGTATCACCCCGATCGCCGGAGCCTCGCTTTCCGCCTGTGCAGAGACTTATTTTGCCCAGTCCGAACAATTGCCAACCCGATTTGCCCTGGCCTATGGCCGCAGCCAGATGCCGGGGCAGAGCCCTCATTGGCGCGCCGGTGGCGTGATGTTGCAGCATATGCCGAAGGCGTCGCCGCTGATGGCCAAAGGCGAAGGCGGTTCCGGGATCGGCGGGCTGTTGGCGGCCAGTGACATTCTGGACGGTGAGCCTGCGGAAAACTGGAACCGCGCCAACCTGCTGCTGGATACGGTGGAGGAGCTGGAGCTGATCGGCCCCAGCGTGCATCCCACCGACCTCCTGGTGCGGCTGTTCCACCAGGAGGGGCCCCGCGTCTTTGATCCGCAACCGGTCGCCTTTGGCTGCACCTGTTCGGCGGAAAAGGTTTCGGCCAGCCTGTCGATCTATGATGCCGGGGAAATCGCCACCATGGTCAATCCGGCCGGAATCGTGACGGCGGATTGCCAGTTCTGCGGCGCGCATTACGAGTTTGACCCGGCAAATCTGGGCCGTTCAGCCCGTGGCGCCGGTGACTGACCTGCGCCAGCAGTTGGTCACAGCGCTGCGCCGCCCCACCGGCGCTTCATCGGATTTTGATCTGAATCCGACGATGGCCCTGCCCGAAGGCCGGGTGTTGCGGCCCGCCGGGGTATTGGTCGGCATCATCGGGTCCGGTGCCGAGCCGCGCCTGCTGTTGACCAAACGCGCCTCGCATCTTGAACACCATCCGGGGCAGATCGCCTTTCCGGGCGGCAAGGTCGATCCGACCGATGCCAATGCCGAAGCCGCCGCCTTGCGCGAAGCCCGGGAAGAGGTCGGGCTGAACCCCGCAACGGTCGAGATATTGGGCCATCTGCCCGCGCATGACACCGTGACCGGGTTCCGCATCACCCCGGTACTGGGCTGGATCAGAGCCGATTTTGCCGCAATTGCGGAACCCGGAGAGGTTGAGGAGGTGTTTACCGTGCCGCTGCGCCATCTGTTGAACCAAGCCAACTTCCGGGTGGAACAGCGGATCTGGCACGGGCAACCGCGCTATTATTACACCGCTCCCTTTGGCCCCTATTACATCTGGGGGGCCACGGCGCGGATTTTGCGCGGACTGGCAGAACGGATGGCCCCATGAAGCTGACGGGTGACTGGCTGGAAGCCCCGGGAACACAGCAGATCTGCGCCCTGTTGGAAGCGGCGGGGTTCACCGCCCTGGTGGTTGGCGGATCGGTGCGCAACGCCCTGTTGGGCATGCCGGTGGCAGATGTCGATATTGCCACCGATGCTTTGCCGGAAATGGTGTCTGTACTGGCTGAAAACGCCGGTTTGCGGGTGGTGCCCACCGGGATCGGGCATGGCACCGTGACGGTTCTGGCGGCTGGCAAAAGCTATGAAGTCACCAGCTTTCGCCACGATCTGACAACCGATGGTCGCCATGCCGTGGTCGGATTTGGTGCGACACTGGCCGAGGATGCAGCGCGGCGGGATTTCACGATGAATGCGCTGTACGCCCGGGCCGATGGCACGGTGATCGACCCATTGGGCGGTTTGCCCGACCTGCTGGCGCGGCGGGTCCGGTTTGTCGGCGACCCTGCCGCCCGGATCGCCGAGGATTATCTGCGCATTCTGCGGTTTTTCCGGTTTTACGCCAGCCACGGCGACCCGGATCAGGGCATCGACCCGGAGGGATTGGCGGCCTGCGCCCGGTTTTCGGCTGGAATAGACACGTTGTCACGCGAACGCATCGGGGCAGAGATCCGCAAACTGCTGGCGGCACCGGACCCGGCACCGGCGGTGGCGGCGATGGCTTCTGCCGGGGTGCTGGCGCAGGTGCTGCCGGGTGCTGATGCGACAAGTCTGGCGGTCCTGGTGCATCTGGAGGGCGGCTTGCCACCGGACTGGTTGCGCCGCTTGCTGGTGCTGGGCGGCGATGACCCCACCGAAGCCTTGCGGCTCAGCCGGGGCGAGCAGCGCGACTGGCTGCTGCTGCGCGATCTGATCGGCGGCGCGGAATCTCCCGGAGAGCTTGGCTACCGGCACGGGCCTGCCCTGGCCACCCACGCCTTGCTGCTGCGCGCCACGATTTTCGAGGCTGACCTGCCCCCCGATTGGCGAGCAGGCGTGGCGCTGGGTGCAGCGGCGCAGTTTCCGGTGACGGCGGCAGATTTGATGCCCGAACTGCAAGGGCCTGCGTTGGGTGCCCGGCTGGCAGAGCTGGAAAAGGCCTGGATAGGGTCTGATTTCACCCTGACCAAAGGTCAGTTGCTGAATTGACACCACGCCGCTGTCCCCGCTAAAAAGGTCAGCCAACCCTACCTATCAAGGCCCGCACCATGCCCCTCGACGCCTTTCTGCCGATGCTCGCCCTTGCCTTTGCCAGCGCCTGGACCCCGGGTCCGAACAATGCCCTGTTGGCGGCTTCGGGGGCGCGGTTCGGGCTGCGGCGGACCGTGCCGCATATCATCGGTGTCGGCCTTGGCTTTCCGCTGATGGTCCTTATCGTCGGCCTGTTTCTGGGTCAGGCGTTTCAGCAAAGCGTGGCTTTGCAACAGGCACTGCGCTGGGGTGGTGCGGCGCTGTTGCTGTGGATGGGGTGGAAGATTGCGAACGCCGGGGCACCGGGGTCGGGCAATGACACGGCGCGGCCCTTTACCCTGCTGGGGGCTGCGGCGTTTCAATGGATCAACCCCAAGGGCTGGGTCATGGCCATATCAACCACCGCGATCTACATCGCCAAAGACGCGCCCTATGTAACCGCCGCCATCATCGCCGCGACATTTCTGGCGATGGCTTTCAGCTCTGCCCTTGGCTGGGCATGGGCGGGGCAAGCGATGGCGGGATGGCTGGGCCGCGGCACCCGGCTGCGCCTCTTTAACATCACCATGGGGGCGATGGTGGCGCTGGGCGCGGTGGTTTTGCTGCTGGAATAGCACCAACCCGGGTTTTCCCCGGCGGAAATTCCGGCTATAGCGCTGGTACAGCGCCGTGAAAGGCCAACCCCCCAAAGGCCAACCCCCGTGTTCCGCTATTTTGAAAATCTGGTCGATCCTTATACATCGTATGAGGAGACGGACACGCCGCCGCAGCGCCTGCGGGCGTTTCTGGCGCTGTATGCCCGGCCGTTCCGGCGGGTGTTTATCGTCACTGCCCTGGCATCGGTGCTGGTGGCCGCAGTCGAGATCGGGCTGATCTGGTACATGGGCCGGGTGGTTGACCTGCTGGGTGCCGGCAATCCGCAGGCGGTCTGGGCACGCTATGGCACCGAACTGATGCTGGCGGCTCTGTTCATCCTGACGTTGCGGCCGCTGTTGCAGGGGCTGCATGTCGCGCTGCTGAACAATGCGATTCTGCCGAATTTCGGCACTCTGATCCGCTGGCGGGCGCACCGGCATGTGCTGCGCCAATCGGTCGGCTGGTTTGAAAACGACTTTGCCGGGCGCATTGCCAACCGGATCATGCAGACCCCGCCCGCCGCTGGTGACGCGGTGTTTCAGGTGTTTGACATGATGACCTTTGCCGGGGCCTATGTGATTGGCGCCGCGGTGATTCTGTTCGAGGCCGATCCCCGCCTGCTGATCCCGCTGGCTTTGTGGCTGGTGCTGTATGGCTGGCTGATGCGCTGGACCCTGACCCGGGTTGGCCCCGCCTCCAAGGCATCATCCGATGCGCGGTCTGCCATCACCGGGCGGGTGGTCGACAGCTATACCAACATCCATTCGGTCAAGCTGTTTGCCCAGAACAATCTGGAAATCGACTATGCCCGCGAATCGATCGAACATGCCCGCCGGATGTTTCAGCGGGAAATGCGGATTTTCACCACGATGGATGTGATTCTGGTGACGCTGAACGGGTTGCTGATCGTCGCTGTGGTGGGCTGGGCGCTGTTGCTGTGGATGCAGGGGCTGGCATCGGTGGGGGTGGTGGCCGCCGCCTCGGCGCTGGTGCTGCGGCTGAACGCGATGACCGGCTGGGTGATGTGGGCATTGTCGGACTTTTTCCGCTCGCTCGGGGTGGTGTCCGAAGGGATGGAGACGATTGCCCAGCCGATCACCCTGACCGATGTGGCACAGGCCAAACCGCTGGCGATGACCGAAGGCAGGCTGGTACTGGAAAACCTGTCGCACCATTATGGCCGGGGTGCCGGTGGCATTGACCGGCTGTCGCTGACCATCCGCCCGGGTGAAAAGATCGGGCTGGTTGGCCGGTCGGGTGCCGGAAAAACCACGCTGGTCAAGCTGATCCTGCGGTTCTACGACCCCGATTCGGGGCGGATTCTGATCGACGGTCAGGATATCGCCAAGGTCAGCCAGGACTCACTGCGCGCCCGCATCGGCATGGTGCAACAAGACAGCTCGCTGCTGCACCGCTCGGTCCGCGCCAATATCCTGTATGGCCGCCCCGATGCAACGGAAGCCGAAATGATCGAGGCGGCACGCCGGGCCGAAGCCATCGATTTCATCGCCGGGTTGAAAGATCCCGAGGGGCGTGTGGGCTTTGATGCCCAGGTCGGTGAACGCGGGGTGAAACTGTCGGGTGGCCAGCGGCAACGCATCGCCCTTGCCCGTGTCATCCTGAAAGATGCACCGATTCTGGTGCTGGATGAGGCGACATCGGCGCTGGACAGCGAAGTAGAGGCGGCGATTCAAGCGACGCTGTATGGTTTGATGGAGGGCAAGACCGTGATCGCCATTGCTCACCGCCTGTCAACCATCGCCCGGATGGACCGGATTCTGGTGCTGGAAGATGGCAAGATCGCCGAAGATGGCCGCCACGATGAATTGCTGGCAAAGGGCGGGCTCTATGCCCGGTTCTGGAACCGCCAGTCGGGCGGCTTCATCGGTGTGGAGGAAGCGGCGGAATGAGCGTGCTGACCCGCCTAGGCAATCTGATCGAGCCGTTTGCCCACGCCGAAGGGCCACCGCCGCAAACCCTGGGGCGGTTCTTTCTGTGGTGCCTGCACGGGACCTGGCCAGCCTTTTGGGCGGCGTCGGCGATTTCGGCGGTTGCCGGTGCGCTGGAAGTGGTGGCGGCGGTTGTGCTGGGTGCGGTGATTGATGCGGCACTGGATACCGGCCCTGCGACATTCTTTGACGACAATCGGGGATTGCTGATCACCAGTACCCTGATCTTTCTGGTGGTGCGGCCGTTGGCACTTGGGGCCAACTCTGCCTCCAACGCCATTGTGCTCGGCTCGAACATCCTGCCCCTGGTGCTCAGCCGCCTGCACCGCTGGACGCTTGGCCAGGCAATCACCTTTTTTGACAATGATTTTGCCGGTCGCATCGCGCAAAAGCAGATGCAGGCGGCGCGGGCCCTGACCGATGTGGTGACAGAGGTGATCAACACCCTGGTCTTTGCCCTGGCGTCGGTGATCGGATCGGTGATCTTTCTGCTGGCGATCGACAGGGACCTGGCGGCGGCCCTGGCGCTGTGGCTGGTGATCTATGTCTTTCTGATCCGCTATTTCATGCCGCGCATCCGTGAGAATTCGGCGGCGAGGGCGGCCACACGCGCGATGGTGACAGGGCAGGTGGTTGATACAATTACCAACATCAAGACCGTTAAACTTTTTGCCCATGCTGACCACGAAGACCGCGTAGCGATAGATGCGATGGAAAGCTTTCGGGAAAGCTCGGTGGAATTCGGCATCATCTCCACCTGGTTTCGCCTTGCATTGATGACTTTGGCGGGTCTGTCGCCGGTGTTGCTGATCGGAGGATCGCTGTGGCTATGGCAGCAGGGCGTAGCAACGGCAGGCGACATTGCCGCAGCCGGGGCCATCGCCATGCGGATCGCGCAGATGTCGGGCTGGGTCAGCTTTACCCTGATGTCGATCTATTCCGGCATCGGCGAAGTTGAAGACGGCATGCGCACCCTGGCGGTACCGCATACTTTGGCAGACCGTGAAGGTGCCATGGCGCTGCCCCGGGTCAAAGGCGAGATCAGGTTTGAAGGCGTGGGGTTTGCCTATGGCCGCAAGCGCGGCGGGGTAGAGGCGGTCGATCTGGTGATTGCGCCGGGTGAACGGCTGGGGATTGTCGGGGCATCGGGGGCGGGCAAAAGCTCGCTGGTGTCGCTGCTGCTGCGGCTATACGATGTGGAACAGGGCCGGATTCTGATCGACGGCCATGATATCCGCGATGTCACCCAGGAAAGCCTGCGCCGCCAGATCGGCATGGTGACCCAGGAAACCGCGATGTTCAACCGCACCGCGCGCGACAACATCCTGTATGGCCGCCCCGAAGCCTCGTTTGGCGAAGTGGTGGCGGCGGCGAGGTCTGCCGAAGCCGATGATTTCATTGCACATATGATCGACCACAAGGGCCGCAAGGGCTATGATGCCTTTTTGGGCGAACGCGGGGTGAAACTGTCGGGTGGCCAGCGCCAGCGCATCGCCCTCGCCCGCGCCTTCCTGAAAGACGCGCCGATCCTGGTGCTGGATGAGGCGACATCGGCGCTGGACAGCGAGGTCGAAGCCTCGATCCAGCAGGCTCTGGTCCGGGTGATGCAGGGCAAGACCGTGCTGGCGATCGCGCACCGGCTGTCCACCATCGCCGCGATGGACCGCATCGTGGTGATGGACCAGGGGCGCATCGTCGAAGTGGGCACCCACGGCGAATTGTTGGCGCAACAGGGTCTTTATGCCCGCTATTGGGCGCGGCAATCGGGTGGCTTCATCGGCACCGACGATGAAGTGGTAAAGGATGCAGCCGAGTGATTCTGACGATTGAACGGCTGGGCCATCTGGGCGACGGCGTGGCCCATGATGCCGCAGGCAAAGCCATTTATGTGGCGCAAACCCTGCCGGGTGAAGTGGTGGAGGGCGAGGTTCAGGGCGATACCCTGACCGGGGTCCGGATCATCACCCCGTCGCCGGTCCGGGTCCGCCCGCCCTGCCCGCATTACCGCACCTGTGGCGGCTGCAGCCTGCAACATGCGAGCGACCCGTTTGTCGCCGACTGGAAAAGCCATGTCGTGCGCACGGCTCTGGCAGCACAGGGGATCGAGGCGCCGTTCCGCCCGATCCTGACCTCGCCGCCCCGGTCACGGCGCCGCGCGGTGCTGGCGGGGCAACGGACCAAGGCCGGTGCCGTGGTCGGCTTTCATGGCCGCGCCTCCGGCACCCTGGTGCAGATCAGCGATTGCCACCTGCTGCATCCCGATCTGATGGCGGCGCTGCCGGTGCTGGAACAGATCACCCTGCTGGGTGGGTCGCGCAAGGCCGAGGTCAGTCTGGATCTGACGCGGTCAGACGCTGGCTATGATCTGGCGGTCAGCGGGGCAAAGCCCGCCGATGCGCCGCTGCAGATGGAACTGGCGCGGATTGCTGCGGCCCACCGGATCGCGCGGCTGACCTGGAACGGCGAAACCATTGCCCTGATCGCCAGTCCGACCCAAAGATTTGGCGCCGCCCGGGTGGCACCACCGCCCGGAGGGTTCCTGCAAGCCACCGCCGAGGGCGAAGCCGCTCTGGTGGCCGCAGTGACCGGGGCGGTCGGCAAGGCCCGCCAGATTGCCGATCTGTTTGCCGGATCCGGCACCTTTGCGCTGTCGCTGGCTGCCGATGCCGAGGTGCTGGCGGTGGAAAGCGACGCCGCGATGATGGCGGCGCTGTCGGCAGGGTGGCGGCAAGCCAAGGGGCTGAAACGGGTAACTTGCGAAACCCGCGACCTGTTCCGCCGCCCATTGGTGCCGCAGGAGCTGAACAAATTCGACGCTGTGGTGATCGACCCGCCGCGCGCCGGGGCCGAGGCGCAGATGGCCGAGATTGCCGCGAGTTCGGTGCCTGTCATTGCCGCCGTATCCTGCAACCCGGTCACCTTTGCCCGTGATGCCAGGGTGCTGCTGGCGGGCGGCTACCGGTTGGCATGGGTGCAGGTGGTCGATCAGTTCCGCTGGTCGCCCCATATCGAACTGGCGGCGCTGTTCACCAAACAGTGACGGCTGCAGTGCAGTCTTTTCAGACGCACCAGTTGGGCTATAACGGCAGAATACAGGCAGGGCGGGCAGAATGCGGATCTTGAGGTTGGTGATATGGGTGGCGGCAGCGCTGGCGCTTGCCGGGTGCGCCTCGAAATTCAGAACCTATAATGGCCCCGAAGTGACACAGGTCTATTTGCAGAAGACCGAGCGGCGGCTGTATCTGCTGCATGGCACGACGGTGCTGAAAGCCTATGACATTGATCTTGGCACCGTGCCTGCGGGTCACAAACAGGCTGAAGGCGATGGCAAAACCCCCGAAGGCGGCTATTTTATCGACCGCCGCAACCCGAATTCCCGCTATCACCTGTCGCTGGGGATTTCCTACCCGAACCCGGCAGACCGCGCCTTTGCCACCGCTGCGGGGCAATCACCGGGGGGCGATATCTTCATTCACGGCACCAGCCGGGCCAGTGGCGGCCGCAAAGACTGGACAGCGGGCTGCATCGCGGTGAAAGACCGCGAGATCGAGGATATCTACGCCATGGTCCGCGACGGCACCCCGATCTTCATCGCGCCATAGACGCGAACCGGGGCGCGGACCAATCCCTGCAACGGGGCGGTGAATTACGTTTGTTTTTCGCGCAAATACTCTGCCGGTGCGTCCGTCGATTCGCGATCGGTCCGAACGATGGACGCGGGGGGCGCAGAACCCCCACCGACCGGCGAGTCGCGGGAAAACGCCTTCAGCTGCCGGTGACCATCGTCCACCAGATCTTGCCGTTGCCGTCCTGATGGAAGGCAAAGCCCAGGTTGACGGCAGCGGGGTCCATGATCACGGCGCGGGTGTCGGGCAGTTCCATCCAGGCACCCAGGGTTTCCAGCTCTGTCTCATAGGTTTCGGAGATGTTTTCCCCCAGCAGAATCCCCGGATAACCGGTGCGCGCCGCGCGATCCAGCGGCGATGACCCGTCTGATCCGAAATGCCAGGGCCGGTTCTGCACCGACATGTCGCGCGCATGGGTGGCGGCTGCGGCATTCAGTTGCGCATTCAGCGCCAGTGGCCCAAGGCCGGCGGCGCTGCGCAGGCTGTTCACCGAATCAAGCACCCGGAAATCGATCCTGCCGACATCCCCCGGCCCGATGTGATAAACCCGTGGCAGTGGCTTGCCATCGGGGCCCAGTTGCGGTGCTCCGCCACCGCCACCACCACAGGCAGTCAGAACAAGCGAAGCGGCCAGCAGCAGGGCAAAGGGGCGTGTCATATGTCGGTTACCTTGGTCAAGTTCGCACCGACCTTTACAGACTTGTGGTGCCCGGTTCAAACCCAACCGGCCATGAATTGCCGAGATGACGCGGCTTTGAATTGCGACTGCGGCTTTGCGGCCATATGATGGACCACCCCCTGACGGGATTGAGGAGAGTTTGAATGCGTGACCTGACATCACCCATGCTGAGTCGCAGGCTGTTTCTGGGTGCGACAGCGGCACTGGCCGGCACTGCCCTGGCGGCACCGGCACTGGCGCAAACCGAAGCCGCCACCACCGAAGCCGATACCGCCGTCACCGCAGCGACCCGGCGCAACATTTCCAGCTTTCGCTCGCTGCAATGGCAACCCTATTTCAGCAGCCTGCGCAACGGCGCGATTCTGGAGGATATCACCTCTCGCGCACTGCATTTCTGGGGCGAAGACGGCACTTACAAGCTGTATCCCACCTCGGTGCCGCTGTCGGATGACCTGACCCGCAAGGGCCGCACCGAAATTGTGCAAAAGGTCAAGGACCCGTCCTGGTCACCAACGCCCGCGATGAAACTGCGCAACCCGGAATGGCCGGATTTCGTGCCGGCCGGACCGGATAGCCCGCTGGGAACCCGTGCTTTGTACCTTGGCTGGCAATATTACCGGATTCACGGCACCCACGACACCCGCAAGATCGGGCGACGATCTTCTAACGGCTGCATTGGCCTTTACAATGAACACGTTGAGGAACTGTTCGAGTTGGCGCAAGTCGGCACTCAGGTGTTGCTTATTTGACGACAATGCCTGAATGAGGCTGATTTTTGGCAAAACTGGCGTTGCGTTTCCCCGGTTTTGCTGACAACAGAAAGGTACGAGGTACAGTCTTGGGTGCCCCGCGCCGCCTCTGAAATTCTCGGCGCCTGGCAATTACTGGAGGTTAACATGAAGAAACTTGCTCTCGCTGCCGCTCTGTCGGTTGCTGCAACCACATCGTTCGCTGGCGGCATGTCCGCTCCCGTCGTTGAACCGGTTGTTATTGTTGAAGACGTGAAAACGTCGTCGTCCTCGGGCGGCATCCTGATTCCACTGCTGCTGGTTATCTTGCTGGCTGCTGCTGTTTCGGCAAACTGATCGACCCTCACGGGTTCGAAAAGCAAAAGGCGGTGGGTCATTCCACCGCCTTTTTGCGTTGCGCCATCGGCAAGCGGCACGACTCAACGGGTCCAGCCCGCCAGATTCGCCGCGATCACTTGTGACAAAGCCGCGATGTGGGCATCGTCATCATTCAGGCAGGGGATATAGGTGAACTGCCGCCCCCCCGCCTGTTCAAAGCTGTGGCGGATCTCGCCGTTGATCTCTTCCAGGGTTTCGATGCAGTCGGCGGAAAACGCCGGGGCAATCACCGCGATTCGCTTCACCCCGCTTCTGGCCAGCCGGGCCACCTCATCCACCGTTGCCGGTTTCAGCCATTGTTCCGGGCCGAACTTCGACTGAAAGGTGGTGGTGATCGCGGATCGGTCCCACCCCAGACGTTCGCAGAGCAGCCGCGTGGTTTTCTGGCACTGACAGTGATAGGGATCGCCGTTCGCCAGATACCGCTCTGGCATGCCGTGATAGGAACAGACCAGCAGCTCCGGCTTTGCCGCC
Source organism: Paracoccaceae bacterium (assembly GCA_043736155.1). GTDB lineage: Bacteria > Pseudomonadota > Alphaproteobacteria > Rhodobacterales > Rhodobacteraceae > JANNRR01. Next base: position 16,452 of record JAYTDA010000431.1, read on the forward strand.
ATTCCGGCCCAGGTCCGCTCCACCGACCCGGCCAGCGCCTCGATATAGGCCGGATGATCGTAATAGGCGGGCACCGTGCGCACTGCCGGTTGCCATTTCTCGACCATCAGGGCGCGAAAGAACGCATCGTTGGCAGAGGCTGTCGTCGCCCCGGCATAGTGCGGGTACAGCGGAAAGAACAGGATGCGCTGACAGCCATCGGCAATCATCGCCCGTACCTTGGATGCGGTGGAGGGGTTGCCATAGCGCATGGCAAAATCCACCCGGACCCGGTCGCCATGCTGCGCCACCAGCCCGGCCCGCAGCTTTTCGGTCTGCGCCCTGGTGATCGTCAACAGCGGGCTTTCATTCGCCGCCTGGTTCCAGATCGAGCGGTAGTTGCGCCCCGAAGAAAACGGCCGTTTCGACAGGATGATCAGTTGCAACAGCGGTTGCCATTTCCACGCCGGAATGTCGATCACCCGCCGATCCGACAGGAATTCGTTCAGATAGCGGCGCATCGACCAGTAGTCGTAATGGTCCGGTGTGCCCAGATTGGCGATCAGAATGCCGATGCGGTCCGGCTTTAGCGCCGGATGCGACGCCGGGGCATGGCTCAGCCGTCCCTGGCCGGGTTGGATCCTATCGGTCTGGGTGGTCTCCGGCATGGTGGCTCCTGCGCTGATCCTGTCCGAGATAGTGGGTTTTCGCCCTTGGTCAATCGTGCCCTGGCAACGGCCGTTCCGCCACGCCCAGCGCATCCGCCAGCTTTTGCGCCGCTGATCCCGGGCGCAGCGCCCGTGGCTGGCTGTCAGCCGGGGCCCAGCCGGTCAGGAACATCAGCTCAAAGCTGGCGGCAATGCGCCCGCCTGTCGCGGGAAAGCTCTGCGGGTACAGCGCTGCTGCCCGGGCAAACAGTCCGCGACGGGTCGGGTGGCGCAACCGGCCCGCCAGGGCATTGCCTTCGCCCATCGCCCGCAGATCCCGCATCAGGGCCCGCAGATCGGCATAGGTGACCGTCAGGCTATGGGTATCTGCCACCGGCAAGGCGAACCCGGCGCGTTGCAGCAGCCCGCCCAGATCGCGCAATTCGGCCATCGGCAGCACCCGCGGCGACAGGCCGCCGGTCTCGGCCGCCTCGGCCCCGGCCAGAACGGCGCGCAGTTCGGCGAGGGTCTGGCCGCCAAACAGCACCGCAATCATCAGCCCGTCGGGGGCAAGGGCGCGGCGGCATTGCACCAGTTGGCCGACCGGATCCGCAGCCCAGTGTAGCGACAGGCCATGGATCACAAGATCGTGTGCCCCCGGTTCCAGCGCCAACACCTCATCATCCACCACGATTGTTGCACCGGGAAAGGCATCGGCCCAAATATTCGGGAAACCGGTGACAATCGCCGGTGCCGTAAACTTCCTGTTAACCTCGGCCAGCCTCTCCTTGATCTCGGCAACCGCCGCGTCATGCAGAAAGAATGCGGTAGCGCGCACCCGGTTCCGGGTCAGGGCAGCACGGTCTGTCAGGTCTGGGATCTGGGCCATGGCTGTGCATAAAGCGTGGCCGACAAAAGTGGCAACCGGTTTTGGCGCAAGGCACGCGAAAATCAGGGAAATAGAATCTTGGGGCGGACATGCAAAGACTGCTGCATCTGATCTATCCGCCGCAATGCCTGGGCTGTGATGCCGCCGTCACCGCTGATTTCGCGCTGTGCAGCGACTGCTGGCGTGAAACCGACTTTATCACCGGCCTTGCCTGTGACAAATGCGGCACCCCCCTGCCGGGGGAGGGGCCTGCCGATCACTCCGGGGTGCTGTGCGACGATTGCCTGACGATTGCCCGGCCGTGGGATCATGGTCGCGCCGCATTGGTCTATCGCGGCACCGGGCGCAAACTGGTGCTGGCACTGAAACATGGCGACCGGATCGACCTTGCCCGCCCTGCCGCAGACTGGATGGCGCGGGTGGCGCGCGATCTGGTGTTGCCCGACATGCTGGTGGCCCCGGTGCCGCTGCACTGGTTGCGGCTGTTGAAACGCAAATACAATCAGGCCGGGCTGCTGTCGGGTGACGTGGCGAAACGGCTGCGGCTGGCCCATTGCCCCGACCTGCTGCTGCGGTCCCGCCGCACCCCGACCCAGGAAGGCCGCGACCGCGATGGCCGCTTTGCCAACCTGGCGCACGCGGTCCGCCCCAACCCGGCACGGATGGGGCAATTGCTGGGCCGCCCGCTGCTGCTGGTCGATGATGTGATGACATCGGGGGCCACCCTCGCTGCCTGTGCCGAGGCCTGTCTTGCCGCAGGATCAGGGCCGGTATCGGTTCTGGTGATGGCGCGCGTTGCAAAGGATGCCTAAATCCTTAAGAGTTGCTGCAACCGATCAGAGGGTGCCATGAAACAGGTCGATATCTTCACCACCCCGCTGTGTGGCTATTGCCACGCCGCCAAACGGTTGCTGACACAAAAGGGGGTCAGCTACCGCGAGTTCGATCTGACCACCGATGCGATGTTTCGCGCCGCCATGGTGAAACGCGCCCCGGGCAGCCGCACCGTGCCGCAGATTTTCATCGGCGACACCCATGTCGGCGGCTGCGACGATCTGTATGCGCTGGAAAGCGCCGGGAAACTTGATCCGCTGTTGGCGGCCTGAGCCATGCGCGTCGGTCTGGTGCAATTGTCGGTGTCGGATGATCCGGTCGCCAATCTGCCGGTAACGCAGGAGCTTGTCCGACAGGCGGCGGCAGGCGGTGCCGGGTTCGTGCTGACGCCGGAATGCACCAACATCCTCAGCGCCAACCGGGACTGGCAGAGGCAGGTGCTGTGTACCGAAGCCGAAGACCCGACGCTGGCGGCGCTGCGGGATCAGGCGGCAGCGCTGGGGATCTGGCTGCTGATCGGGTCTTTGGGGATCAAGGTGCCGGATGACGGTGGCCGCTTTGCCAACCGCAGTTTCCTGATTCGCCCCGATGGCAGCATTGCCGCGCGCTATGACAAGATCCACATGTTCGATGTGGCGGTATCGCCTGCCGAAACCTTTTGCGAATCGGCGGCCTATCGCCCCGGCGATCAGGCGGTGGTGGCCGATACCCCGTTTGCCCGCATCGGCCTGACTGTGTGCTATGATGTGCGGTTCGCGGCGTTGTACCGGGCGCTGGCGCAGGGCGGTGCAGCGGTGCTGACCGTTCCCGCCGCCTTCAACCACATCACCGGTGCCGCCCATTGGCAGGTGCTGCTGCGCTCCCGCGCGATTGAAACCGGCTGTTATGTGCTGGCCCCGGCGCAGTGCGGCACCCATGGTGCCACCCATGCGGCACCGGGCGGTGCCCCGCGCCGCAGCCATGGCCATTCGCTGGTGGTGGCCCCCTGGGGCGAGGTGCTGGCCGATGGCGGCACTGATCCCGGGGTGATCCTTGCCGAGATCGACCTTGCCGAGGTGACCCGCGCCCGCACCCGCATCCCGTCGCTGCAGCACGACCGCACGTTCAAGGGGCCGTGAGTGGTGGAAAGCCCTGATGCCCTGGCCAATGCCCTGTTCAGCGAGTTGTTCATGTCGGATCAACTGGCGCGCAACCACATCAGCCGGGTGCTGCCACGCGGCATGGAACTGTCGCATTTTTCGGTGCTGAACCATCTGGCGCGCGGCACTGAAGAACGCAGCCCCGCCCAACTGGCCAAGACCTTTCATGTGACCCGGGGCGCGATGACCAACACCCTGACCAAGCTGGAATGGGCAGGTCATGTGCATATCCGCCCCGACTGGGACGATGCCCGGCGCAAGTTCGTGTCGAT
>JAYTDA010000432.1:0-12467 GCA_043736155.1 Paracoccaceae bacterium
CCAAGGCGCTGGTGGATTCGGAGCGGATTCTGACCCGGCTGCGCGCCGAAGGCTATGCAATCTCGCCGGACTATCAGGGGGCGGAGGCGGTGATCGTCAATACCTGCGGCTTTCTCGATTCAGCCAAGGCGGAAAGTCTGGAAGCCATCGGCGAGGCTTTGGCACAGAACGGGCGGGTGATTGTCACCGGCTGTCTGGGGGCCAATCCGGAATATATCACCGGGGCGCATCCGAAGGTGCTGGCTGTCACCGGGCCGCATCAGTACGAAGCGGTGCTGGATGCGGTGCACCGCGCGGTGCCGCCAAGCCCTGACCCGTTCATTGACCTGTTGCCCGCCTCCGGTGTCAGCCTGACGCCGCGCCACTATTCCTATCTGAAAATCGCCGAAGGCTGTAACCACAAGTGCAAATTCTGCATCATCCCCGACATGCGCGGCCGTCTGCAATCGCGCCCGGCCCATGCGGTGCTGCGCGAGGCGGAAAAGCTGGTGGCGGCCGGGGTGCGCGAACTGCTGGTGATATCGCAGGATACCTCGGCCTACGGGGTTGATCTGAAACACGCCGAGGAGCGCGGCCACCGTGCCCATATCACCGATCTGGCGCGCGATCTTGGCAGCCTTGGCGCATGGGTGCGGCTGCACTATGTCTACCCCTATCCGCATGTGCGCGACCTGATCCCCTTGATGGCCGAAGGGTTGATCCTGCCCTATCTCGATATTCCGTTCCAGCATGCACACCCCGATGTGCTGCGCCGGATGGCCCGGCCTGCGGCGGCGGCGCGGACGCTGGATGAGATTGCGGCGTGGCGCGCGGTGTGCCCCGAGATCACCCTGCGCTCGACCTTCATCGTGGGATACCCGGGTGAGACTGAGGCCGAATTCCAGACCTTGCTGGATTGGATGGACGCGGCGCAACTGGACCGGGTCGGGTGTTTTCAATATGAAAACGTCGCCGGGGCGCGGTCGAACGCCTTGCCGGACCATGTGGCAGCGGCGGTCAAGCAGGACCGCTGGGACCGGTTCATGGCCAAGGCCCAGGCGATTTCGGCGGCAAAGCTGGAGGCCAAGGTCGGATCGCGGCAGCGGGTGATCGTTGACAGCGTTGACGGCGAAGGCGCCACTTGCCGCACCACGGCCGATGCGCCGGAGATCGACGGCAATCTGTTCATCGACGAGGGGTTCGAGGGGCTGGTCGCCGGTGACATCGTGACTGTCGTGGTGGAAGAGGCCGGGGACTATGACCTGTGGGGGCGCGTGGTCTGAGGCTTTCACGCGGGATGGGTCCTGGCGAACCGCCAATCCCCATTCCCGCGCTGCCCCGGACCCCGATCCGGGGCCTCGATGCTGTCGGCATTGACCAGGGACTCGGGGCCCCTGCTTTCGCAGGGGCGGCGTGGGTTTGAATTTCCGGTCTGTTTCCGAGGTCGCATGATCGTGTCGCCTGCCTAGGATTTGGCATTGGGATTAACTTTGCCTTAACCTTGATGCGGACAGGCTGAACCGGCAAACTAATCCGGAAAGGCTATTCCATGAAATGGGCTGTCAGCCTCCTGTATCTTTGCGCCCTCGCCGCCTGTGACGCCTCGCCCGCCCCCAAGATGATCGGGGCAACCCGGGTTGAAACCCAGGTCGAAGGCCGGACCTTCGTGGTGTATCAAAAGGGCAGTCTGGCCGAAGTGGTCCGCCTCGGCTGGGCCACGATGGCGGAACGCGACGGGATGCGCGAGCGGATGATTCAGGCGGCGGCGCAGGCGACCGGGTGCAAACCCAACCCCGCCTCGGCCGAAGGCGATGATGGCGAGTTGAAACTGCGGATCAGTTGCCCCCGGGGGTAACGGGGTTTGACAGCGCCGCCGCACCGTGGTTTCTGCCCGCATCCCAACTGCCGGAGCGCGCGATGATCCTGTATGGCCTATCCACCTGTGACACCACGAAAAAGGCACAGAAAGAACTGACCAAAGCGGGGTTCGATGTGACGCTGCGCGACATTCGCGCCGAACCGCTGAGCCCTGCGGAGCGCGAGGAATTCATTGTGGAGTTTGGTGACCGCATCATCAACCGCAATTCCACCACCTGGCGCGGGCTGAGCGACTGGATGAAAGAGTCGGAAGCCGACGCTCAACTGGCGGCGCATCCGGCGTTGATGAAACGCCCGGTGATCCGGCATGACGGCAGGCTGACGCTGGGCTGGGAGGATGACGGACTGACCCGTTTTGTGAAATGACCCCGGCCCGGGCGGAAGGCCCGGGTCAAAGGTATCACATTGGCGCGGCGGTCAGATCAGCCGCAGATCGCCAGCCGAAGATTTGCCATCGCGGCCAGCCTGCATTTCAAAGGCAATCTTCTGATTGTCGCTAAGCCCCGTGAGCCCGGCGCGTTCGACGGCAGAGATATGCACAAACACATCCTTGCCGCCGTCATCGGGCGCAATAAAGCCGAAACCCTTGCTCGCGTTGAACCATTTGACGGTGCCAGTGGCCATCGCCTCTCTCCCTTCCCCATCACTGCCGCGACACTGCGGCAATCCCGTGCAGCCAGGTCTTCCAATATTCCGGCTGCCTTATTCAGGAGGCGGCGGTAGAAAGTCTGTTGACACTGTGGAAAAGATGCCAATTTTTAAGAAAAAATCAAGTATCAAGCGAAAGCAGGGGTGCGAGGGGCTGGAATTTGCCAGCTACACCCGTGCCATCACCCGATCCAACGACAGCAAACCACCGCCGCGCAGCACCAGAACCGCCAGCAGCAGCAGCCACAGCGCCCGTTGATCAAAGATCAGCGACCCCGATGCACCGTCAAACCAGGCCCCCAGATCATCGCCGCCGACGCCATGGCCCCAGACATCGGTCAGGCTTTGCACCACAATGAATCCCGCCATGCCAAGGGCTGCCAACCGAGTCATCAGACCCAGCATGATCAGCAGCGGCAACAGCCATTCGGCCCACATGCCGCCCAGAACAACCGCAGTGTGCAACAGGCCGAACTGGCTGGGGTCATAGCCCAACTTTTCGGCCAACCGGGGGAAAATCTGGAAATAGGCACCATCTGCCGGGGTCAGAAAGCCAAAAACCCCGGCGCCGGTCTTGGTGCGTGCCGAATTCCAGAAATACAGCAGCAACACCCCGGCAAAGGTCAGCCGCGCCAGCAGTGGCAGCAGCGCCCCGAAACGGGACTCGATCCAGCCGAACAACTGGTCGTGCAGGGCGAACAGGCGGGTCATCATCGCTCCGATGTCAGGGACCCGATGCCGCCCCCCTGCAACAGCAGGGCAAGCAGGGCAGCGATATCCGGTTGGGGGTCGGCGCGGTCCACCGCCTCTGCCAGTGGCAAACCTTCGGCCAGTGCCGCAAGGACAGCAGCGGCACCGGCGGGCAGCAGGTGCGGCACCGGATCAAACGCTGGTCGCAGGATCAGCACATCCTCGGCCTGCATCACAGGTTTGGGCGCATCGTCATGGGTGTTGAACCGCCAGATCGCGTGAATCGGCCAAGGCGAGCGAATCATCCGGGTGGCAGGGGTCAGCGACAGGCGTAGCAGCGGCACAGCCTCCGGGGCGACGCACGACAGGTCGGCGGCAGTTACTGGTGCCGCGTCTTGCGCATGATAGGATTGCCGCAACGCCAGTTCCAGCCGGGCGATATCGGGCAGATAGCCAAGTGCCTGCGCTGGCGGAAAGCTGGCCAGAAAGGCCGGCATCGCGTCGCCATAGAACATCAGCAGCGGGGTCGAGGGCGGGTGCTGGCGGATGAACAGCCCGGCCATGGCGGTGAAAAACCCCTCTCCCACCAGTTTTTGCACCACGGGAAACGAGCTTTGCAGCGCCTCGGTCAGGCTGACCACGACATTGTTGCGATAGACATTGAACCGGTTGCCAACCGGGCGGCCCCCGGGGCCGGTCAACCCGTCCGGCGCAGGCAGGTCGGCATCAAACAGCGCAGTGCGAAAGGCGGTCTGGCTGGTCATGCCAGCGGTTCCAACAGGGCTTGGGCCATCAGTCCCAGCGCCCGTGCCGCTTCGGCAGCCAGTGTCGGCCAATCGGGTACATCATTGTCCCATTCGATCAGCGTCGGCCTGGCACCGCCCCGGGCGATGGTGTGGTGATACAACTGCCAGACCGGATCCACCACCGGTTGGCCATGGCTGTCGATCAGCAACGGGGCACCCATGTCATCCAGCTGTGCATCATGGCCGCCGAGATGGATTTCACCCACCAGATCCAATGGAAAACCGTCGATATAGGCATAGGGATCAGTCTGCTGATTGGTGCAGGAGACATAGACATTATTGACATCCAGCAGCAGGCCACAGCCGGTGCGGCGGGCAATCTCGGCCAGAAACGCGGTTTCCGACATTTCGGTTTCGGTGAATGCCAGGTAAGTCGAGGGGTTTTCCAGCAGCATCCGGCGGCCAAGGCTGGATTGCACCTGATCGATGTGATCCGCCACCCGCGCCAGCGTTGCCGCAGTATAGGGCACCGGCAACAGGTCGTTCAAAAAGGCGGCGTCGTGGCTGGACCAGGCCAGATGCTCGGAAAAGCTGGCGGGGTTCAGCCAACCCAGCAGATGGCTCAGCCGCGCCAGATGATCGCTGTCCGGCGGCGCGTCACCCCCGATCGACAGGCCGACGCCGTGCACCGAGATCGGGAACCGTTCCGCCAGATGGCGCAGTTGCGCAATTGGCCGCCCGCCAGCCCCCATGTAGTTTTCTGCATGGACTTCCAGCCATTTCACCGGGTCTGCGTTGCGCAGAATGTCGGAAAAGTGCTGGGTCTTGTAGCCGACACCGGGGGCGGCAGGCAGCGCGATGTTGGAATTGTCGAGCATGGCACCCTCGAGGAAACGGGCCCCCGGCAACCGGGAGCCCTGGCTTTGAACCGATCAGCCCTTGGCGGGCAGATCACGGTCCAGTTCTTCCAGCGAACCCATGCGACCATCCGGCAGTTCCATCGTGGCGCAGGTGCCTTTGGCCACCGATTTCCACGAGTTGCCCTGATAGTCGACTTTCGAGGTGCCTGCACAGGTGGTGCCAGCCCCGGCGGCGCAGTCATTCTGGCCGGTCAATGCCACGCCGAAGCACTTTTCCATTCCTTCGGCTGCAGCCGGTGCGACAAACGCTGCCGAACAGGCAGCGGCAACGGCACCGATCAGTGCCAGCGATTTCACGTTGATGGTCATGGCAATATTCCTTGGTTGGTTTCGGTTTGATTTGGATCAGTGCGAGCCGCATCTGCGACAAGACCGGTTTTAGCCGCTAAAACGCATCGCTGGGAATTCACGGTGCTGTGCAGCACAAATCTGTCAGCCGCTGAAACATTTGGCAAGGACGGCTTGACCGACCGGATCATAGCCTTTGATCCCACGAAAATCTCCGGTTATCCTTGTATTTACAAGAGCTTCAGGCCAGATCAGGCGGCAGCGCCTCGGTCGCCAGCAGGTCCAGAACCTCCGTCAGCCCCAGCACACTGGTGCGGTTTTCGCCCAGACGGCGCAGCGTTACGTTACGGTTTGCCACCTCTTGCTGGCCAATTGCCAGGATCACCGGCACTTTTCCCAGCGAATGTTCACGCACTTTGTAGTTGATCTTTTCATTGCGCACATCCGCCTCGGCCCGCACCCCGCGCGCTTTCAGCGCCGCCACCACCTCTTGCACAAAGGCGTCGCCGTCCGACACGATCGAGGCCACCACCACCTGCCGCGCCGCCAGCCAGAACGGCAGTTTACCGGCGTAGTTCTCGATCAGGATGCCGATGAAGCGTTCAAACGACCCCAGAATGGCGCGGTGCAGCATATAGGGGCGGTGTTTGGCCCCATCGATCCCGATATATTCGGCACCCAGCCGCGCCGGCAGGTTGGGGTCAACCTGAAAGGTGCCGCATTGCCATGTGCGGCCAATGGCGTCGGTCAGTTTGAAATCCAGTTTTGGCCCGTAAAACGCGCCTTCGCCGGGATCGATCTCGTAGGGCACACCAGCGCCCTTGATCGCGGCTTCCAGCATGCCTTCAACCTTGTCCCAGGTCTCGTCCGAGCCGATGCGGACGGCGGGGCGGGTGGAAAACTTGATCTCGAAGCTGTCAAAGCCAAGGTCGCGGTACACGCTGGACAGCAGCCGGATGAAGCCCTCGCATTCAGAACCGATCTGATCCTCGGTGGCAAAGATATGGGCATCGTCCTGGGTAAAGCCGCGCACCCGCATCAGCCCGTGCATCGAGCCTGAAGACTCGTAACGGTGGCACGACCCGAACTCCGCCAGCCTTAGCGGCAGGTCGCGGTAGCTTTTCAGCCCCTGGTTATAGACCTGCACATGGCAGGGGCAGTTCATCGGTTTCAGCGCGTTGACCCGCTTTTCCTTGGCGCCTTCCTCGTCAACCTCGACGATGAACATGTTTTCGCGGTAGGCTTCCCAGTGGCCCGACCGTTCCCACAGCACCCGGTCCACCACTTGCGGCGTCCTGATCTCCTTGTAGCCGGCGCTGGCCAGACGGCGGCGCATATAGTCCTCCAGCGTGCGCCAGATCATCCAGCCGTTGGGGTGCCAGAACACCATGCCCGGCGCTTCTTCCTGCAGGTGGAACAGTTCCATCTCGCGCCCCAGCTTGCGGTGGTCGCGTTTTGCCGCTTCTTCCAGCTGGGTCAGATGCGCCTTGAGGTCATCGCGGTTGCGGAATGCCACGCCATAGATCCGCTGCAACTGCTTTTTGCTGCTGTCGCCGCGCCAATAGGCCCCGGCGATTGACATCAGTTTGAAGCCGTCGGCGGGCACCTGACCGGTATGTTGCAGATGCGGCCCCCGGCACAGGTCTTGCCAGTGGCCGTGCCAATACATCCGCAAGGGTTCATCGCCGGGGATCGCCTCGATCAGTTCGACCTTGAACGGTTCTTGCCTCGCGACATAGTGCGCAATCGCCCGGGCGCGGTCCCAGATCTCGGTTTTCACCGGATCGCGGGCGTTGATGATCTGTTTCATCTTCGCCTCGATGGTGCCGAGGTCTTCGGGGCTGAACGGCTCGGCGCGGTCGAAATCGTAATACCAGCCGTTGGCAATCACCGGGCCGATGGTCACTTTGACATCGGGCCAAAGTTCCTGCACGGCGCGCGCCATGATGTGGGCCAGATCGTGGCGGATCAGTTCCAGCCCGGGCACCTCATCCTGCAGGGTGTGGATGGCGATGCTGGCATCGGACGGGATCGGCCATTGCAGGTCGAAATGCTTGCCATTCACCGTGGCCGAGATTGCCTTTTTCGCCAGACCGGGGGAGATTGCGGCGGCGACTTCGGCAGGAGTCACGCCCGCAGCAAAGCTGCCCGATGCTCCATCGGGAAATGTCAGGGAAATCTGTGCCATGCGGGCGGTCCTCGTCGGTTTGGCGCCTACGGATGCGCCCGGTTGCGGGTCAGGGTGCCGCGTTATCCATGGCTGATTCGGCTAAGTCAAGCCGGGTTGCGGTGTGGGGCCAAGGCGCTATGGTTTTGCGGGCAGCGGAGGGCGGGTATGGTCGAGTTTCTGGAAACTGCGCAGGGTCGGCGCATTGCCTATCACCAAACGGCGGGGCAGGGTGCCGGGATCATTTTCCTCGGCGGGTTCGTGTCGGACATGCAGGGCACCAAGGCGCTGCATCTTGAGGCCTTTGCCAAGGCCCAAGGCCGCCCCTATCTGCGGTTCGACTATTCCGGTCATGGGCAATCCTCGGGACAGTTCACCGATGGTTGTATCGGGGATTGGGCCGAGGATGCCGCCGAAATCCTAGCCTTGGCGCAGGGGCCGCAGGTGCTGGTCGGATCGTCAATGGGCGGCTGGATCGCGCTGCTGCTGGCGCGGCGTTTTCCGGCGCGGATCAAGGGGTTGGTCACCATCGCCGCAGCGCCGGATTTCACCGAAGACAGTTTCTGGCACCGATTCACCACGGATCAGCGCACCCGCCTGATGGCCGATGGCCAGATTACCCTGGCGTCGGACTATTCGCCCGATGGCTACCGCATCACCCGCCGCCTGATCGAGGATGGCCGCCGGAACCTGGTGCTGCGGGGTCCGCTGCCGCTGCCGTTCCCGACCCGGTTCCTGCAAGGCACCGCGGACGCCGAGGTGTCGGTGGCGCTGGCGCAGCGGTTGCTGGACCACGCCACCGGCGATAACCTGCGGCTGACGCTGGTCAAGGGCGCGGATCACCGGTTTTCAACGGCGCAACAGTTGGCACTGACCGAACAGGCGATTCTCGAAGTGTCCTAAGCCAAGCGCTTGTTTTTCGTCCAAATACTCACATTGGGCGTCAGCAGAAGTGCAGTCGGTAGAAATTCAAACCAGCTTGATCCGCGCCTCTTTCTTGTGCGCGACCGAATGGTCGATGAAGTTCAGCACCAAGGGCCGGATGTTGTTGCGCCAGCTTTTGCCGGCAAAGATGCCGTAATGGCCGGCACCATCTTCCAGATGCTGCTGTTTGCGCGCGTCCGGCAGGCCGGTCAGCAGGTTCAGCGCCGCAACGCATTGGCCCGGCGCGGAAATATCGTCGTGGGTGCCTTCGACCGTCATCACCGAAATATCGGTGATCTTGCCGATATCGACCCGGGTTCCGGCCACGGTGAAATCGTTGCGGGCAATCTCGCGGTTCTTGAAGATGCGTTCCACCGTCGACATGTAGAATTCCGCCGTCATGTCCATCACCGCCAGATATTCATCGTAGAACCGGTTGTGATGGTCGTGGTCCGAGGCTTCGCCCTTGGCATGCCGCACCACCTGTTCGTAAAACGCCTTGCTGTGCCGGTCGGTGTTCATCGAGATGAACGACGCCAGTTGCAAAAGTCCCGGGTAAACCATCCGCCCCGCGCCGGCAAATTTGAACCCGACGCGTTGCAGCGCCAGATGTTCAAGGTGCCCCATGTCGATGCGGCGGCCAAAGTCGGTCACATCGGTCGCAGCGGCATCAGGGTCGACCGGGCCACCGATCAGCGTCAGGCTGCGTGGCTGTGCGCCGGGGTCTTCGCCCGCCAGATAGGCGGCGGCAGCCAGGGTCAGGGGTGCCGGTTGGCATACCGCGATCACATGGGTTTCCGGCCCGAGATGGCGCATGAAATCCACCAGATACAGCGTGTAATCTTCGATATCGAATTTGCCGCTTGATACCGGAATATCGCGGGCATTGTGCCAATCCGTCACATAGACTTCGCAATCCGGGATCAGACTGGCGACGGTAGAGCGCAGCAGCGTGGCATAGTGCCCCGACATCGGTGCCACCAGCAGAACCCGGCGGGGTTTTGCCGGGCGGCCCAGGACCTTGAACTGGATCAGATTGCCAAAGGCCCGTTCCACCACGGTTTCGACCCGCACGATATGGTCGCGGCCATCGTCGCCGGGCACGGTGCGGATGCCCCAGTCGGGTTTGACCACCATGCGTGAAAAGGTGCGTTCGGTGACTTCGCCCCAGGCTGCCATCACCTTGAACATCGGGCTGGGGTATAGACCCACCGCCGGATAGGAGGCCATCGCCCGTGCCGTTGCCCCCAGCCACTCGTTGGTGTTGCGGACGGTTTCCATCATGTCGTAAGTAAGCATATACTTCATAATTGCCTCATTGTCGGGGAAGAGCCGCAGTCCTCGTCGCCCTCCCCCCGTCTGGTGACGCAATGCTGCACAGCAGAATGTAGGGTGGAAAGATTAACATGACAACCGAAGATCATGAGTCTGCTGAAAATCTGGAACGTATGAACGCCAATCTGCTGAAGATTGAGGCGCTGGCTCAACGCATGGTTGCTGCGGTTGCAAACAAAAAGCCGCATGACGCCGGGCTGGCAGGGCCGGGTGACGATGTGTTCATGAAAGCGGCGGCGGCCTACATGGTCGAAATGCTGCAGAACCCGGCGAAGATTCTGGAACACCAGATCGGCTACTGGGGCAAGTCGCTGAAACATTATGTCGAGGCGCAGCAGGCGCTGCGCGGCGGCAAACTGGTGCCCCCGCCGGATGAAACCCCGACAGACCGCCGCTTTGCCAACCCGTTGTGGGCAACTCACCCCTATTTCAACTATGTCAAACAGCAATATATGCTGACATCAGAGGCGATGGAAAGTGCGGTGGCCTCGCTGGACCATCTGGATGCCAAGGACAAGAAACGGGTCGAATTCTTCAGCCGCCAGATCATCGACATGTTTTCCCCCACCAACTTTCTCGGCACCAACCCCGAGGCGCTGGCCCGGGCGGTGGAAACCGATGGCCAGTCGCTGGTGTCGGGTCTGGAAAATCTGGTGCGCGATCTGGAGGCGAACGAAGGCGATCTCTTGGTGGCGCTGGCCGACAAGAAGGCGTTTCAGGTTGGCCAGAATCTGGCCACCACACCGGGGTCGGTGGTCTATCGCAACCGGATGTTCGAACTGATCCAATATGCACCCAGTACCGAAAAGGTGCACCGCACGCCGCTGATGATCTTTCCGCCATGGATCAACAAATTCTACATCATGGACCTGAAGCCAGCCAACAGCCTGATCAAATGGATCGTCGATCAGGGCTACACCCTGTTTGTGGTGTCCTGGGTCGACCCCGATGCCACCTATGCCGATGCATCGATGGAAACCTATGTGGACGAGGGCTATTTGACCGCGTTCCGCGAGGTCAAGGCAATCACCGGCGAGGACAAGATCAATGTCGTCGGCTATTGCATCGCCGGAACAACGCTGGCGCTGACGCTGAGCCTGATGGCCAAGCGCGGCGATACATCGGTGAAATCGGCGACGTTTTTCACCACCCTGACCGACTTTTCCGATCAGGGCGAGATCGGGGTGTTTCTGACCGATGATTTCGTCGATGGCATCGAACGCGAAGTGGCGGAAAAGGGCATCCTGCATTCGTTTTTCATGTCGCGCACCTTTTCCTATCTGCGGTCCAACGATCTGGTCTATGCCCCGGCGATCCGCAGTTACATGATGGGCGAGGCGCCGCCGGCGTTTGATCTGCTGTTCTGGAACGGCGACAGCACCAACCTGCCCGCCCGGATGACGGTGCAATATCTGCGCGGCCTGTGCCAGAAGAACCAGTTCGCCAAGGAAGGGTTCACGCTGTTCGACCACAAGCTGCACTTGTCTGGCGTCAAGGTGCCGCTGTTTGCCGTGGCCTGTGAAACCGACCATATCGCGGCCTGGCGGTCGAGCCTGAACGGGGTGCGGCAGATGGGGTCGAAGGACAAGACCTTTGTGCTGTCGCAATCGGGCCATATCGCCGGGATCATCAATCCGCCCGCGAGAAACAAGTATGGCCACTATTCCAGCGATGCCGCGCTGGGGGATGCCGATGGCTGGAAAGCGGCGGCCAATTTCACCCCGGGGTCCTGGTGGCCAAAGTGGGATGCCTGGCTGACCAAACGGTCAGGGGCATGGGTTGCGGCCCGGGTGCCCGGCGATTCGGCGCATCCGGTACTGTGTGCCGCCCCCGGAACCTATGTGTTGGCCGACCGAAACAGCTGATTCGGCAGGGGGAGAAACTTTTGTGCTGCAGTGCAGCATTTGCCCTTGATATTCTGCGGTGCAGCATGTATCTCTGTTGCATCGCAGAAACGGGATCGTCCCGCCGCAAGGAGCTGAAAAATGGCACAAGCACAAGATTTCACCAAAGTCATGCAGGACATGATGGCGGCATTCCCGATGAACAACGCCTCGGTCACCGATGCGTTCAAGACCTCGGCAGCGCTGACCGAAAAGATGGCGAAAGTGGCGCTGGAAGCTGCTGAAAAGTCGACCGAGATTTCGACCAAATGGACCAGGGACACTCTGGCCAAGGTTGGCCTGGTTTCCAAAGCCAAGTCCGAACCGACCGATTACACCAAAGCCGTGACCGATTTCGCCTCGGCTTCCGCCGAAGCTGCCACCGAAACCATGGCTGCCTTTGCCGAAGTGGCAAAGAAAGTGCAGATGGAAACGGTTGAGCTGATGCTGTCGGCTGGCAAGGACTTTTCCGAAGACGCCACCGCTGCGGTGAAGCAAGCCACCGCTGAAGCAACCTCGGCTGTCAAGAAAGCCACTGCGAACGTTGCCGCCGCTGTGAAGTGATCGCTGGAACCTGATCGCTGCCACCTCCTCCCGGCGGCGTGACCTTGGGCGGGCCTTGTGCCCGCCCTTTCTATTGAAGGCAGCGCGGGCCTTGTGCCCGCCCTTTCTTTTTCAGAATGGCTGGCTTAAGCTTCGCTGCACCGCAGTGGGGGAAATGCTCGTGGTCGATACCGCCAAGCCGTTGCTGATCAAGCGCTACGCCAGCCGCAGGCTCTATAATACCGAAACCAGCGACTATGTGACGCTGGAAGATGTCGCGGCCTTCATCCGGGCTGGGCGCGAGGTGCAGATTGTCGATCTGAAAAGTGGCGATGACCTGACCCGGCAGTTTCTGCTGCAGATCATCGCCGAACATGAAAGCCGCGGCGAAAACGTGCTGCCGCTGAATGTGCTGACCGATCTGGTGAAAAGCTACACGACCCAGGCGCAAAGCGTGGTGCCGCAG
>JAYTDA010000433.1:0-1796 GCA_043736155.1 Paracoccaceae bacterium
GTCTTGTTGCCGTTGAAGGTCTGGGTGCCAGCGAGGATGGCCAACTCGCTGGAGGTGTTGGGCAGTGTGAAGGTCCGGGTCGTGGCTGTGCCGATCGCCGACAGCGAAAACAGCGCCCGCTTGGTCGGATCGACGTCATTTACCAGACTGAAAATCGCATCTGACACGTCCTGCGGCACGCCGACAGATTTCCAGGCACTTCCGGTCCAAACGGCGCATGTGGCCTCGTCGGCGATCCAGGCCAGCCAGCCCGGGCGCGGCACCAAGCGCATCCAGACGCCGTCGACCCAAGTCGTCACGTTCAGATCCCAACCCGCCCAAAGGCCCGTCGCCGCCGATGCCACGATGTAGCGGTCGCCAACGGCGGGCGACGCGGGTGGTGCCGTCAGATCCCGGTCCAGCACTGAAAGCTGGACCATGGCATCCAGGAGCCGCAGGGCTTCGTTGTGAGTGACATGTTTCTGGGCCTGCGCTGCCAGGATGTAGGGCAGCAGCAGGTGGGTTGTGATATCGGACATGGTCCTGCTTTCAGAAGGTAAGGGTGACAGATCGTGCAGGACCCCGCCCGATCAGGGCGGAAAGCTGATAGATGCGCAGTTGCAGGCTGCTTCCGGGGCCGAGCAGCGCACCCCAATCGGCGATCTGCTGGGCGGCGCTGTAGAGGGCATTGGTAGTCGCCGCAGTCAACGTGCGCTTGATGGCTGCCCCGTCTCGGATTTCCAGCTGATAGACCTCGAGGTCTTCCGCCAAAGGCACATCGCCAGCGCCCCATGGATCGGCGGCCAGCGACCGCGACCGGCGCATCCAGCGGATTGTCAGATCGCCGGGGCTACGGGCCGTCCGCCAAGGCTGTTCGACATGGGCGACCGAGAAAGGCCGCAGCCCAGCACCTTCGGGCGTGAAGCTCACCGCCACATAGGTTTCATCGCCGACCGGGCGCGAGGCCGGGCCGATGCGCCAGTTCCACGGCAGACCCAGATCGGCTTCGCTGATCGGCAAGGGTGCCACGACCGTGTCGAGGACCACGACGCGCGCGGCCGGTGGGCACAAGGCTGGCGACGGCGTTTTCCGTGCCTCGCTGACCGCGCAGCAGGCGGGTCAGCCGGTAGCGCCCCGCTGCGATCAGCTCGGCCGACCCCGCCTGGACGATTTCCCATTGGCCGGGGCTGGTTTCCACCGCCAGCGCATTGGCCCCACCCAGCAATGTGATGTCGGTGACGCTCTCCAATGTACCGGAGAACACATCGACCAAGAGCGCATTGCCGAGATCGAAGCGCGACACCGGCCCAGTATAGAAATCCGCTGCCAGCACACCCATCCGGGCGCGAGTGCCGAAGGTTGTCAGCAATGCAAAACCATCGGTCGCAGCGCTGCGGAATACGGCCATCTCGCCGGGCCAGGGTATGGCATGGGCTGCGATAAAGGGCCGGTGCGCGGGCTGGTCGTCGCGCAGTTGTGGCAGGTCCAGCAGGACCACATCCGGGGCGCCAAAGACGATGGGTGTCGAGAGTGAGGCCGGGCGGGGATCGCCGGGTGGCAGATCATAAACCGCGCGATCCTGACGCACGGCATCGATGCCGCGCACATCCGAGTCGGCAATCGACACCAGCCGCAGCTCTGTCAGGCGACCATCGTGATCGAGCAGGATCACATCACAGGGATCCAGTGCCAGACGGGATGGCGGCAGTTTGAACACAGCACTTTCCCGCCCGACCCAAGCTTCCATCAGCGCGCGGCGGTAGCGGCGTTCGGCCTCTTCCGGCGGCACAGCCATCGGAAATGACTCCGAAGCGATG
>JAYTDA010000434.1:0-26292 GCA_043736155.1 Paracoccaceae bacterium
GAATAGGTCGCAACCGATGTGACAGTGGCGGTGTTCCAGTTGGTGCTGGCGTTGGCGACGATCTGCCCGTTGCGAAGGGTGCGGCGGTTGGCATAGCTGCTGATGCCATTGACCACGGCGGCCACATCGATCGGCCGGTCGATATCCAGCCGCTTGCCGTTCAGATCAAAGGTGACATGGTCAGACCCGTTGAACAGCGCCTGCAACCCGCGTTCAAAGCCGGTGATCTCATTGCCGAAAGCCTTGGTATAGGTTTCCAGATCCAGATTGCGTTCCAGGATCAATCGCTTGGTGGCAGGCATCGACACCGTGCCTTCGAAGCGCACCGGCGAAGCAAAGGTGACATGGTCGCCCAGCAGATAGGTACCTTTGGATACCAGCACCGTGCGACCGGCAGCGGCGGCATCCGCTGCCAGAAACGCCAGATGATACGGGGTGACACCGTCACCGATGGCACCATAGTCGCGGACATCGACCCAATCCATCATCACCCGCTGAAACACCGAGGTGACATCTTCGATCTCGATGTCATCAATGCGGACCACGCCGCCGGTGGCACCCAGCAGGTCAATGCCGAAATGGCCCGACAGCGGAACCGTACCCCAGACCAGGTTGACACCGGGGCGGTTGCCCGACCCGATGATGGCTTTCAGGGTGACGACCTTGCCATAGGTATCCAGTGTCACGCTTGATCCGGTCTGCGGCACCGCCACATTGGCGTCGCTGGCATTGCCGGCCCAGGCGGCGATCCGCACCGACGGAAAGTTGCCGCTGATCGCCTTGATCCGCACGGTCACCTGCAGATAGCAGCCTGGCAGGATCGGGGTAAACATATAGGCGCGCAACTTTTGCGTGGCAGCGGTTTTCAGCAGTTCGAGACAGCCGCCGAAATCCTGATCCGCCGGGACCAATGCGGCGTTGGCGGAACCCTGATAGCTGGGGGAACCCACGGTTCCGTCACCGCTGGACCAGTTGGTCAAGCCCGCAGAAAATGGCGGCGGCGTAAAAACCAGCCCGTCGGTAATCGCCTTGTTCATCGCGTGTCACCCTTGTTTCTTTGCAATAGCGCCGCGCGGCAAACCGGCACTTCGCGACAAGACAGACAGACCCCTTGGGCGGCAGGGGGGACCTGCCGCGAAGGAACGATTGCTCTTGCTGGGAAATGCCGGGCTGACCGCCCTGACGATCCATTCGCTAGCACACAAGGCTTAACGGAATCTTAACCAATCCGCGCGCCGCAACGGGCCAAATGCGCGCAGACCTTATCGGGCAATAACGTCAATGTGCGCCCGGTTTGGCAGTGCCCCGTTGCCCCGGCCCGCCTTGGCGCTGGCATTTCGCGCCGCACTCTGGCATTCTTGGCCGATGGCACCCCTGTCCTCGCGTCCCATCCTCGCCCGGTTTTCTGTCCTGCTGATGTTGACAGCGGGTGCCGGTGTGGCGCAGACCGCCCCCGGCCTGACCGGTCAGGAGTTCGAGGCTTACACCACCGGTAAAGTCCTGACCTATGGCGTCGCCGGTGCCCCCTATGGGATTGAGCAATATCTGCCGGGCCGCAAGGTGGTCTGGGCCTTTGTCGGCGATCAATGCCGCACCGGCAGCTGGTATGAACAGGACCGGCTGATCTGTTTTGTCTATGATGACCGCACCGATGACCCGCAATGCTGGAGCTTTTATCTGGGCAGTCAGGGGCTCAGGGCCCAGTTCGCCGGTGCTGCCAGCGGCGAAGAATTGATAGAGGTGCAGCAGGATTCCGGCCCGATGCCATGCCCCGGCCCTGACCTCGGGGTCTGAAGTCTTTTCAGGTCACAGTTGACCAAATCAGCGGGCAACCCTTTGCATCACCCCCGGCATCGGTGCCCGGCACCGGGACCGATTTCAGGGTTTGGGCGCTGGCCGCAGCCGGTACACTCCCTCAGGCAGGTTCAGCGCCGCTGCCAGATCGCGCACCTGCGCCATCGACAGGGTGATGCGCACCACGCTGTCCTGCCGGGGATCGAACTGTTCCACCACGACGCAATCCTCGAACGCCTGGACCACCACATCTTCCTGCAAATGCGGCGCGCCTTCGTCGACCACAGTGATCACCGTTGCGTCAAACTCATGCTCGATTGTGAACATATGCCCCTCTGCGCTTGCCTGCCACCTATGTTGCAGGCTGCGGCGCGCAGGTAAATCACCGATTGGCGTCAGGCGTCACGTTACCGCCGTCACCCCTTCCGCCAGACCGCCGATCCAACCAGCCACAGCCACATGCAACCACCAAAGGCTGAGGTAACCAGCGCAATCGGCCAGATTTCAATCCCGCCAATGTTTTGCCATCCGGCAACCGCGCCAAAACTGGTGATGATCGGCGCCAGCAGAAACATCAGGTGCCGCCAGACCGGGGCAGATGAGCCTATCGGCACAGAACGGCTTTCCCCGCCCAACCGCCGCATCGCCCACAGGGTTACCAGCACAAGTACCGGCACCGACAGCCGGATGACCGAAAAGGCCAGCGCCGTTTGCAAAAGCCAGATCCCCGCCAGGATCAGCGCCGCAGCCTTGTGCAGCCAGCTCGGAGCAGATGGCAAACCCTGAGGGTCCAGCACCAGATTGGCCACCGGGACCACCAGCCCAACCACCGCCAGATAGACCAGCACCGGGGCAATATCCGGCATCCCGCCGCGCTCCAACGGCCAAAACTGGGCAAAGCCGGCACCAAACAGCCCCAGCAGCACCAGAGCCGCAGCCTGCTGCCACCAGAGCCAGTGCGGGCCGCCGCGACAAATGCCGCCAAGTGCCAACCCGGTGATGGCGGCATGCCAGGCCAAGGGTGTCCAGAGCAGCTGAAACGGAAAAGCCTCATAGGCGGTGCCGACAATCACCCCTTCGACCAGCCATCCCAGCAGTGCGCCGCCCAGAAACAGCGCACGCCAGCCGCCAAGCCCCGACCAGATCACCGCACCCAGTATCGCCGCCACCACCAGACTGTAGGCACCAGCCGTCAGCAGCATTTCCAGCAGGGTGATGGACTCGGTGGGTGCCGACCAGAACAGGTTTTCCGACCCCCAGAAGGCGATGAAGCCAAAGGACAGCGCTACCGGCAAACCGGCCCAGGTGGCGGGGCGCGGGGGCAGGGGGTGTGGATCATTCATCGCGACAAACTGTCGGCAATTGCCACAAATAGCAATCTGTCATCGGTCAATCCGGTGTGAGCAGGGCTTTCGCCGCCCGTATCTGCTCTGCTATTCTTGGCGAATGTTTGCACAGGAGAAACAATGGTGCGGTTGATTCCCGGTTTGCTTGCCGCAACCCTGATGGTCGGTGGCTGCGTTGGGTCGTGGCCCATGCCGCAACCGCTGCCGTCGCCGGTGCCTTTGGCGGTTGCAGGGGCAGGCCCGGTGGATGGGTCAACGGCTGCGCGAAACTTCGTCGCGGTGGTGACACGGATGGAACCTGTGGTGGAGCAGGAATGCCGGTTGCGCAGCCCGCACCTGAACTGTGATTTCCTGATTGTGGTCGATGACCGTCCCGGCCAGCCGCCCAACGCGTTTCAGACCCAGGATCGCAGCGGCCGCCCGGTGATTGCCTTTACCCTGCCGCTGATTGCCGAGGTGCAGAATCAGGATGAACTGGCTTTTGTCATGGGGCATGAGGCATCGCACCACATCATGGGCCATCTGGACCGCACCCGGGAATCGGCGCTGACCGGGGCGCTGATCTTTGGCACGCTGGCGTCGATCGGCGGTGGCGGCGATGGCGCTGTGACCCAGGCGCAGCAGATCGGTGCATCGGTCGGGGCGCGGCGCTATTCACAGGATTTCGAGCTGGAGGCGGATCAGATGGGCACCGAGATTGCCTTTGACGCCGGGTTCGATCCGGGGCGCGGCGCTCTGTTCTTTGCCCGGTTGCCGGATCCGGGCAACAGGTTCCTCGGCACCCACCCGCCCAATGCGGAACGGGCGCAGGCGGTACAGCAGACGCTGGCCCGGCTGCGGGGGTTCTGAAACACCCCGCGTCAGGTTCCGGCAAGGATGTCAGGCAAAATCTGCGCGTCCTTCAAACCCAAGCGGTGTTCATGCACCCGCCAGTTCCGGTCGGAATACTTGTAGGGCGCATCAATCTGGCGGAACACCCGCGCCAGACTCGCGGCGGGCATCAGCGATACCGGCAAACGACTTTGCCACAGCGCCCGCGTCCATGCCCCCGGGCCGCACAGCCAGAAAATTGGCCCACCGGGGCGGTCGTGCAGGTTGCGGCTGATGGTTTCGATCAGATGCGCAATCACTGCTGACCCTTTCGGTGCGGCAACAAAGCCGTTGATGGTGACGGCGTGCGGCACCCGTGTCATGGCGCTGGCCCAGACCTGATCGCCATTGGCGGCCAGAAAACTGCGGGTACCGGGTTGCGGCGTGGCATCGGCATCTACATAGGCACCACCCCGTTCATGGAGCCAATAGAGCCGGAACAGATCGGACTTGGCGGCCGGGTGTCCCAATTGAGCCAACAGACGGGCCTGGCTTTCACCGTGGCTGCGGCTGACGAACCGCACCGCCTGCGCCTCGTCAAACCGCTTCCAGCTGCCGATTGCGGCCCAGTCTGCCATGGCATCGGCAATCTCGGATGGCGGCGAAGGCTGGTCCCAGAACTGGCAGATTTGGCGGACCGGCAGCCCCTGCATCGCCGGAACCGCCCGGTTGCGCAGGAACACCGCCCAGCACAATGCCTCCCACCGGGTCATCGGATGGGCCGAGGTGTCGGCATGCAGCGCCACCAGCGCCGCACCATCGCGCCCGGAATCGTGCGCAGAATCGCGCGCGGACAGATCGGCGCAGATCGCGCGAAACAGCCGGGGCTGGCCGCCGGGCAACAGATCCGCCAACCCCGCCAGTTGCATCGGTTCAGCCGGCAGACCATCGGCCAACAGCCGGTCGATCAGCCGAAATGGCACGCCTGCCACGTCAAACCCGCTCTGCGCCGCCTTGGTCAGCCCCTCGACCATCGCACCGACACCGCCGGTGTCATACAGACCCAGCAGACCGTCGCGCCGCAATAGGGGCAGGGGCTGCGCCATCCGGCGGTATCAACCCGCCGATGGCGTCAACTCATCCTCGATATGCGCCCGGATGATCTCATCAAACGTCGCCTCTGACCGGAATCCCAGGTCCAGCGCCCGGGTCGGGGCGAAATTGCGCGGCCAGCCTTCGACGATGCGCATGATCATGTCATCCGGCTCACTGCGGATCAGTGCCACCGCATCGTTGCCCGCCACGCGGCGCAGCGCCTCGATCTGTTCGGCGACGGTGCAGGACAGGCCGGGCAGCGTCAGGGTGCGGCGGTTGCCCAACAGCCCCAGGTCCATCCCGGCGGCCTTGAGCAGAAACCCGGTTGCGGCGCGGGGCGAGGCGTGCCAGTGCCGCACAGAGTCGGGCACCGGCAACACCGCTGGCAAGCCGTTCAACGGTTCACGGATGATGTTGGAAAAGAACCCCGACGCCGCCAGATTGGGTTTTCCGGGCCGGACACAGACCGTGGGCATCCGCAGCGCTACGCCATCGAGGAACCCGCGGCGCGAATAGTCGCTGACCAGTAGTTCGGCGATGGCTTTCTGGGTGCCGTAACTGGTCAGCGGCGTGGTGAAGAAATCGTCGGCAATCGCTTCGGGGAACGGGGCGCCAAACACCGCGATGGATGAGGTGAAGATCAGCCGCGGCTTGTAATCCCGCTCTGCCCTTATCGCCTCCAGCAGGCTTTGCGTTGCAGCCAGATTGATCCGGTAGCCCTTGTCGAAATCCTTTTCCGCTTCGCCCGAAACGATGGCTGCCAGATGAAAGATCAGGTCCGGCCGCAGCGCAATCAGTTCGGCGGCTTTGTCGGGGGCCGACAGATCCCCCGTCAGCGTATCGACCGGAAACGCGGCTTTGACCGCCGGGGATTGCACGAAATCGAACCGCGTCAGCCGGGAAATCGGACCCACTCCCGGAATGCCGCCCACAATCAGGCGGTTCACCAGCTTCACCCCCAGCATCCCGCCGGCGCCGATCACCTGAACATGCATCCCCGTCTCCCCTTCATGGCTCTGGCGCAGACTGTGGTGTTGGCGGGGCCCCGTCAAGGCCAAGCCTTTGACGGGGCCAGGCCGACGGCTGCCCTTGCCTTTGGCTGGACGCATTCCCGGATGCGGGCTAGGCTGGCGGGATCAGCAACAGGGGGCCAGAATGACCACGATTACCCAGGGGTTTACCGGACAAACCGTCATCACCACCTTTGAGATGACCCCCGGCACCTGTGCCGACCTGATGGATGAGTTGAAAGTGGCCTATGCCGAGTTTATCCGGTTTCAGCCGGGCTTCATCTCGGCGGGCCTCCATGTCAACGACGCCCAGACCCGGATCGCCAACTATTCGCAGTGGACCCGGCGCGAGGATTTCATGGCGATGCTGCGGACCCCGGAAATGCGGGCGCGCAACCGCAAGATCGCCGGGCTGTGCCGGGGGTTCGAGCCGGTGATGTATGAGGTGGCGGCGGTGGTGTGAGGCGGTTGTCCCGGGGCGGGACGTGTCGGTAAGCCATTGATTTCAGGGGATGTCGTGAATTTATTTAAGAGTTTGTTAGGGAATGATGATCCTTGACTGTAACGCTATTTGTAGCTACATTGGCCGATGAAGTTTGAGTGGGACGACGCCAAGAACCGGTTCAACATTGCCAAACATGGCATCGACTTTGCTGACGTGTGCGAGATGTTCCAGGGGGTTGTCGTGACCAAGCCGGACCTGCGGTTCGACTATCAGGAAAGCAGATGGGTCAGCGTGGGTGTCGTCGGAGGCGTGGCGTTGCTGGCAGTGGTCCACACCGATCGCGCAGGCGTCTTGCGCCTGATTTCGGCGCGCCGCGCCAATCGGAGGGAAAGGAGTGACTATGAAACCGCACTACAACCGCGCCCTGACGCCCGCTGAACTGGCTGCCCTGCCGGACGAGGACATCAACTATTCCGACATCCCGGAACTGGACGCCGAATGGTTTCGCACCGCTACAGTCGTCATGCCGACAGGCAAGGAACAACTGACTGTCCGGATCGACGGCGACGTGCTGGCGTGGTTCCGCGCGCAGGGCAAAGGCTACCAAAGCCGGATGAACGCGGTGCTGCGGGCCTATGTGATGGCGAAGAAGTGAAGGTGGAGTGGTGGTGGGTTTCACCCACCCTACAGTTGACTGACCATAGTTACGCCCATCAAGAACATGTGCCGTCACCGTCTAACTCCAAGCCTTCATTATTGGCAAAATATTCCCGCCAACCATTGCCGCAAAGCCAATATTGTTGAGTGCCGGGTGTAAGTTAAGGTGTTTTGGTACTTTCGGACTCCTTTTCCAACAAAAGCAAAGCCTGTTGTACCAGTTGTTCATGCCTATTGGCCGACAAGCGCACCAGAAGACCAGTCACAACACCCACAATAATTGTGGTGAGGCCCATAGCGTTTCCTTGGCCGCCCAAGAACTGAACATCCTCAAGCACTTCGAAAAGGAGTAGTACAAAGGGGGTGACGAAAATCGCTACTGCGGCAGCCCCGATAGGTTCATGCTCAAAATATCGCTGACCTTCATGTGCAAGTGCTCTGGCTTCCGCGCGCAGGTTTCTAGTTTGAGTTGGTTGCACCATTTCCAAGCCTCTAACCTGATACATGCCTTGCGCAAAGCATATAGGAAGCCAGACGTTTGCGCTACACCCACGCTAACCTCACCAAGTTGACAACTAAGACACCACTGTTGGGCGCAGTCGTTTGGGCTGACCGGTACAGCATAAACGAGATACCCGCACTTTCCCTCACCGCCTCCCCCCCCTTTTCCCGCCCCGCATCCCCGCCCTTCCCCCCGTCGACCGACCGCCACCCTTCACCGCCGCCTCCACCGCCTGATCCACCTCCGACTGCCGCGCCAGCGGGTCATCGGCCACCGCCAGTTCCACCGCTTCCAGCCGTTTGACCTCGTCGCGCAGCCGCGCGGCCTCTTCGAATTCCAGGTTCTCGGCGGCTTTGCGCATTGCCAGCCGCATCGCGTCGAGATGGGCGGAAAGGTTCGATCCGTACAGGGGTTTGTCGACCTTGGCGGTCACACGGACCATGTCGGTGTCGCCTTTGTACAAGCCACTCAGAACGTCGTCGATGTTCTTGCGGATGGTTTGCGGCGTGATCCCGTGTTCCAGATTATAGGCGACCTGCCTTTCCCGCCGCCGGTCGGTTTCGCGGATGGCGCGTTCCATTGAGCCGGTGATGCGGTCGGCATACATGATCACCCGGCCTTCGACATTGCGCGCCGCGCGCCCGATGGTCTGGATCAGCGAGGTTTCTGACCGCAAGAACCCCTCCTTGTCGGCATCAAGAATGGCAACCAGCCCGCATTCGGGAATATCCAGCCCCTCGCGCAGCAGGTTGATGCCGACCAGCACGTCAAACGCCCCCAGCCGCAGGTCGCGCAGAATCTCGATCCGTTCAATGGTATCAATATCGGAATGCATATAGCGGATGCGGATGCCCTGTTCGTGCATATATTCGGTCAGGTCTTCGGCCATTCGCTTGGTCAGGGTGGTGACCAGGGTGCGGAACCCGGCAGCCGCAACCCGCCGCACTTCGTCCAGCAGATCATCGACCTGCATTTCCACCGGGCGGATTTCAATCTGCGGATCAACCAGCCCGGTCGGGCGGATCACCTGTTCGGTAAAGACGCCGCCGGTCTGTTCCATTTCCCATGATGCCGGAGTGGCGGAGACATAGACGGTTTGCGGCCGCATCGCATCCCATTCCTCGAACTTCAAGGGTCGGTTGTCCATGCAGGACGGCAGGCGGAAACCATATTCCGCCAGGGTGAATTTACGCCGGTAGTCGCCTTTATACATGCCGCCGATTTGCGGCACCGACACATGGCTTTCATCGGCAAACACGATGGCGTTGTCGGGAACGAATTCGAACAGGGTCGGTGGCGGTTCACCGGGGGCGCGGCCGGTCAGATAGCGGGAATAGTTTTCAATGCCGTTGCAGACTCCGGTGGCTTCCAGCATTTCAATATCAAAGGCACAGCGCTGTTCCAGCCGCTGCGCCTCCAGCAGCTTGCCTTCGGCGACAAACTGATCCAGCCGCTGGCGCAATTCACGCTTGATGCCGATCACCGCCTGTTTCATCGTCGGCCCCGGCGTCACATAATGCGAATTGGCATAGATGCGGATTTGCGGGAAGCTGTCGGTTTTCTCGCCGGTCAGGGGATCAAATTCGGTGATTGACTCCAGCTCTTCGCCAAAGAATGAAAAGCGCCAGGCCCGGCTGTCAAGGTGGGCGGGCCAGACCTCCAGACTGTCGCCGCGCACCCGGAACGAGCCGCGCTGAAACGCCTGATCGTTGCGCCGGAACGCCTGCGCCACCAGTTCCGCCATCATCTGGCGCATGTCATATTGGCCGCCGACTTTCAGATCCTGGGTCATCGCCGAATAGGTTTCCACCGAGCCGATGCCATAGATGCAGGATACCGACGCCACGATGATCACATCATCGCGCTCCAACAGCGCCCGGGTTGCCGAATGGCGCATCCGGTCGATCTGTTCGTTGATCTGGGATTCCTTTTCGATATAGGTGTCGGACCGCGCCACATAGGCTTCGGGCTGGTAATAATCATAATAGGACACGAAATATTCCACCGCGTTGTCGGGAAAGAATCCCTTGAATTCGCCGTACAATTGTGCCGCCAGCGTTTTGTTGGGGGCCAGGATGATCGCCGGGCGCTGGGTTTGTTCGATCACCTTGGCCATGGTGAAGGTTTTCCCGGTGCCGGTCGCCCCCAGCAGCACCTGATCGCGGTCCCCCGCCATCAAACCCGCCGACAGTTCAGCTATGGCGGTCGGTTGATCCCCTGCCGCCACAAAGTCGGTTTTCATCACGAATCGCCGCCCGCCCTCCAGCTTTGGCCGGGTCAGGGCATCGTGGCGTGGTGTCAGTTGGTTGGTGTTATTGTGCGGCATGGCGATTCCCCGGGGTTGGCACAGGATGATCGCTTTTTGTTCCGCTGCAAGGGGCGGTATCAGACCATTGACGGCTTGACCTGTGCCGGGGGGCTTGTAGGAAGATTGCGCGGTACGGGCAACGACAACAATCGGGCTGAACGATGCAGGCACCACAAGACAATGCGGTATTCGAGGCTTTGCCCAACCGCTGGTTGCAGCGCGAAGGGGTGCGGGGGCCTGCCCGGGTCCGGCTGAACCCCGGCGGCATCGGCATCATCGGGTCTGAAGGCGGCGCGATGGAGGTGGTGCCGACCCGGATCACCGCGCTGCGGGTCGGGACAGAGCGGCTGTTTCAGCGTGGCTTTTATGAATTGCGCATCACACTGGCCGGCAAGGCGGGTGCGCTGGTTCTGCGCCCGTTCGAGGGCCACGAGGCCGGGTTCGGTGATGTCAGCATCGGTCTTGCCCGTGCCATTCAGGCAGGCGGCTACCCGGCACGGCTGGAACTGGGCGAGTCGCTGGGGCGGGTGCTGTTCATCGTGCTGGTATGCAGCCTGCCGTTAGCCATTGTGGTAACATTGCTTGGGTTTGGATCGTTTCGCCCCGGTGCGACCTTTGCATCCCTGGTGCTGGCGCTGCCGCTGCTGCTGGCTTTGGCGGGGCTGGTGGTGGCATGGCGCGGGCGGCCAAGGTTGGCCACAAGTCTGGCAGAGTTCGAGGCGGCGGTGCAGGCCTGGGTGGCGCGGGTATCCTGATCGGGCAGGGTCCGGGTTCATCATGGTGAAGGCCGGGTACCGGTGGATTGCGGCGGAACAGCCGCTTCAACGCCAAAAACCGGGGAATCGAGCCGCGAAACCCGTGGTTTCCTGGCTGCCAATGGTGAGCAATCGTTAACGAAACGCGTGCAATTGTAATGGCTTCGGTGGAAATCGGGCTGATTATCAGTTGCCGCAGCGGTGCCTGCCGCCTATGGTGCAAAGGCAAGCAGCAGAACAGGCTGCCGATCGGGGGCACCACCCCACCCCACCCAACTCCCAGCACCCGATCGGCAGTCGCCTGTTTCAGGCCTCCGACAGGGCATGGTCGCCAATGGCTTTTCATCCCGGGCGGGGACAGCATCGCCCTGACTGGCGGTACGCTGGCAGCGGAGACCAGATGCGAAAAGACGAAATCGCGCATTTGTTCGGGGCCTGCGGGCCGGTGAGCGTTCGCAAGTTGTTCGGCGGTATCGCGATCCATGTCGGCCGCCGGATTGTCGGGATCGACCCGGACGGCGGGTTGCTGATCAAGGGCGATGCCGAAACCCAGGCCGCCTATGAAGGCGCTGGCCTGACCCGCTGGGGCTACAGCCACGCCAAAGGCGGCATTCAGCTGCTGATGCCCTATTGGACCTTGCCGCCCGGCGCGCCGGAGGATCACCCGCAGTTGGAACCGCTGGCCGGACTGGCGTGGCAAGCCGCGCTGCGCTCGAAATGACCGGGCAGAACCGTTGGCCTGTGCACCACCCCCATCATTCCCTTGCGAAACCGCGCTTCATTGGCGATAATGCCGCACCCAGCAGGAGAGCGGCATGCGCGCGCGCATTTATCAACCGGCCCGCACGGCCATGCAATCGGGCACCGCCAAGGCCAAGGCTTGGGTGCTGGAGTTTGCACCCGCCTCGGCCCGTGATGTCGACCCGCTGATGGGGTGGACCAGTTCCGCCGATACCCAGGCCCAGGTGCGGCTGGAGTTTGACAGCCAGGCCGCCGCCGAAGCCTATGCCTCTGAAAAAGGCATTGGATTCGACGTGGTGCAGCCCAAACCGCGCAAAGCCAACGTGCGTCCGCGCGGCTATGGCGAGAATTTCGCCACCGACCGCAAAGGGGCCTGGACCCACTGAACTGTTCGCACGCATCGTCGCTTCCAGAAGCCAGTTTCATAAAAATGTCAGGTTCATCATGCTTTTCAAGACAATAATCTATGCCCTTCCGGCTGCTTTCACCGCCGCCGCCGCCTTTGCGGTTCCTGCAACCCCCGAGGGTGCCGCAGAGATGACCGAGGTGCTGCAGGCCTATTTCGGCGCGACCGAAGGCGTGGTTTCCGTCTCGCCTCAGGACGACACCTACAGCCTGACCATCGACGCTGCACCGCTGCTGGCACTGGCGCCGCCGGAATTGGCGGGAACCACGATGACCCCGTTGGTCATGACGGTCACCGACAACGGCAACGGGACCTGGGAAGTGGCTCAGGATCAGGCTTTCGCCTTTGCCATGACGCTGCCGGGTGCCGCCGACATCAGGGTCGACATTGCGCGGATGTGGGGCACCGGATTGTTTGATCAGGACCTGAAAGCCTTTGTTACCTCTCGTTCCGAATTTTCCGGACTGGCAATCACCGAACTCTTGACCCAACCGGGTCAACCGCCGATGGATGTGATGATTTCACTGGCGTCCGGCCTGATCGAGGCGACGGCCACCGCCAATCCGGCCGGCGGGATCGACAGCACCTCGACCATGACGATGACCGGGTTGGCCGAAACCATTGCGATGCCGCCGATGGGCGAAGGCATGCCGCCGGTGGAAGTCAGCATCACGGCGGAAAGCTATGTGACAACCGGTGATGCCACCGGTCTGCGGATCGAGGGGCTGCTGGATCTGATGCAATGGGCCATTGCCCACCCGACCCCCGAAGCCGCCAGTGCGGACAAGGCGGGGCTGAAAGCGCTGGTACAGGCGGCCTTGCCGGTGTTTGACACCCTGGGCGGCGAAGGCACCATCAGCACTGTGTCGGTGACCACGCCATTTGGCATCGTCGGCATTGCAGAAGTCATCACCGTGATCGAGGCGCATGGCGTCACCGCAGACGGTCGGTTCCGCGAAGCCATCACCCTGTCGGGTCTGACCCTGCCCGAAGGGGTGATCCCGCCTTGGGCGGTGCCGTTGTTGCCGACCGACTTCAGCGTTGACATCGGCGTTACCGGTTACGATCTGGCGTCACCTGCCCTGCTGCTGCTGCCGTTGTTCGATCTGCCCACCGGCACCGAACCCGATCAGGCGTTGCTGGAACAGGCATTGGTGGCGCTGTTGCCGGATGGTGCGGTTGACATCACCCTGGCACCCGGGTCTGTCACCGGCAACGGCTATGAACTGACCTATCAAGGTGCGATGAGCGCCGGGCCGGGTGCCCTGCCGACCGGGTCCGCCACCGTCACCCTGACCGGGGCGGATGTGATTTCCGCTGCCCTCGCTGCCGCACCGCAAGAGGTCAAGGGTCAGGCCCTGCCCGGCTTTGCCATGGCGCAGGGCATGGCGAAACCGGATGAAAACGGCGCTTTGGTCTGGGAAATTGATGCAACCCAGCCCGGTTCCCTGATGATCAACGGAATGGACATGATGGGCGGCCAATAGACCCTGCCCGGTTGGCAGGCACCCCGGCGCAGGTGCCACGGGGCAAAGCCCGCCCAAACCGCCGGTTGGCCCAACAATGGAACTTGCGTGAACCGGTCAGCTGCCGCAAAAGGCTGCCATGGCCCCGTAGCTCAACCGGATAGAGCAAGGACCTTCTAAGTCCGAGGTTGGGGGTTCGAGTCCTCCCGGGGTCGCCAGTGGCAGAGGGAACCGGGGCAGGGCCCGTTACCGCGCCCCGCTTTGGCGACCACTGGCCACCAGAATGACGCCGATGATGATCAGACCGGTCATGATCAGCCGCACCCCGGCACCGAAGCCATAGGTGTTCAGCATCGACACCACCAGAAACATGAACAGCGATGCCCCCCAGATCCCCGGCACATTGCTGTTGCCCCCGGCAACGGCAGTGCCGCCAATCACCACAACGGCAATGGAGATCAGCAGATATTCGGTGCCCATGTTCAGCGCCGCACCGCCGGAAAAGCAGGACAACAGGGTGCCACAGAGTGCCGCCATCACGGCGCATAAGATATAGGTGACAAAACGGGCGCCATCGACCGGTATCCCCGCCATTCGCGCCGCCGCAATGCTTTGGCCAATCGCGGCGATCCAGCGGCCATAGACGGTGCGGTGCAGCAGCACCCAGGCCAGCACCGACAGCGCCAGGGCAATCAGCGCCACATTCGGGATGCCCAGCGTCATCGCCGTGGAAAAGTCCGCCAGCGACTCCGGCGGTTTGATCCGCAGCCCCCGGTTGGTCCAGATCGCGGTGGACTGGACCAGAAAGCTCATCGACAGGGTGGCAATGATCGGCGGGATCCGCAGCAGTTTGATCAGCGTGTAATTGGCGATGCCGACCGCCACACCGATCAGCAGGGTGACCACCAACCCCTGCAGCACCATGCCGCCTTCGGTATTCATCAGCTTGAGCGAAACGGTCCCTGCCAGCGTCATCGTGGCAGGCACCGACAGGTCGATGTTGCCAGGGCCGAGGGTGATGACGAACATCTGCCCGATGCCGACCAGCACTGAAAAGGCGGCAAAGGTCAGTGCCGCCTGTGACAGGCCCTGCATGCTGGCCCCGGCGGTCACCGCGACTGTGGCGGACCAGACCGCCAAAGCCGCCAGAAACGACCAGACCCAGGGCTTGGCAAACAGCGCCTTCATCGCTGTGCCCCGCGCTTGTCACGCCGGTTGAACAGCAACCGCAGCGCCAGCACCAGAATCAGGATCGCGCCTTGTGCCCCGATCTGCCAATCCGGCGAGATTCGCAGGAACGACAGGAACGACCCCGCCAGCGTCAGCGTCAGCGCTCCGATCACCGCGCCAATCGGCGACACCCGGCCGCCGGTAAATTCGCCGCCGCCGAGGATCACCCCGGCAATCGACAGCAGGGTATAACGCAGCGCGATGTTGGCATCGGCCGAGGTGGCCAGACCGACCAGGGTGATCCCCGCTGCCACGGCAAAACAGGCAGCCAGCGCATAGGCCCCGCCGCGCGCCGCAATCACCGACCAGCCCGCCCGTTCCACCGACCGCTGATTGCCGCCCACCCCGCGGATCAGCACCCCGAACGAGGACCGCATCACCACCAGATGCGCCACCAGCGCAATCAGCGCCGATGCCACAATCGCCATCGGCATCAACGGCGGTTTCGATGTCATCAGCCAGCGGATCCAGCCGGGTGCCGCCCCCCCCGGGGCAGGCAACAGCAGCACCGCCAGACCGGCCCAGACGAAACTCATCCCCAGCGTCACCACGATCGACGGCAGGTTGCGCAGGTGGATCACGATGCCCATCCCGGCATAAACCGCAATGGCCGCCAGCAGGATCAGCACCCCGAGCAGCGGCGTGTCCTGCAGATAGGTCGCGGTGACACAGGCGACAAAGCTGACAAAGGTGCCGATCGACAGGTCCAGATCATTGACCGCCATGATCACCATCTGGGCAATCGTCGCCAGCGCAATCGGCACTGCCAGATTGAACAGCAGGTTCAGCCCCATATAGCTCATGGCGCGCGGTTGCAGATAGAACACCCCGCCCAACAGCAGCGCCAGCGACAGGACCGGCACCACCAGCCGCAAGCTGTCGGCGGACAGTTTCATGCGGCTGCCCCGGTGAAAGAGGCGGCCAGGATCGCCGGTTCGGAAATGGCGGCACCCACCAGTTCCTCGACAATCGCGCCTTCGCGAAACACATAGACCCGGTCACACAGGCTCATCTCTTCCATTTCGGTCGAGTACCACACAAAGGTGCGACCGGCATCGGCTTCGGCGCGGATGATTCGGTACACCTCTTGCTTGGTACCGACATCGACGCCGCGCATCGGGTCATCCATCAGCACCACCGGGGCCCGGGTGGACAGGGCGCGGGCAAACAGCACCTTTTGCTGGTTGCCGCCGGACAGCGACAGAATGCGGTTGTCCATGTCGGGGGTGCGGATCCCGATCCTGGCTTTCCAGTCGGCGCCGCGCGCGCCTTCGGCGCTGTCACGCACAAAGCCCCGGCTGGCAAGGTCAGGCAGGGCGGCGATGGTCATGTTGCGCAGGATGCTCCACAGCTCGAAAATGCCGTTTTCGCGCCGGTCTCCGGCGACAAAGGCCACGGCGGGGTTGCGGCGCGGCAGCCAGTTCGGGCTGTGACGGTCAAACAGCGCCAGCAGCATTTCGGTCTGGCCATGGCCGCTCAGCCCCGCCAACCCCACAACTTCGCCGCGCTGCGCCGCAAAGGGCAAGCCGTGCGGCAGGGCCAGGTTCAGCGCAGACGTGCCGACCTGCGCCCCGTCGCGCCGCGCCGCCACGGCACCGGCGACAGAGCCCATCGTTTCGACCAGCGAGGCGTGGGTAAATTCGGCGGCGGGGCGTTCGGCGATGATGCCGCCATCCTTCATCACCACGATGCGGTTGGCGGTGGCCAGCACCTCCTGCAGGATATGGCTGATCAGGATCACCGATCCGCCACCGGCGACAAAGCGGCTGACATGGGCCAAAAGCTGGCTGGCCAGCCCGGCATCCAGCGACGAGGTCGGTTCATCCAGAATGACCAGACGCGGCGCCGTGCCTGCATCGGAAAACGCCATGGCGATTTCGACCATCTGGCGTTCGGCAATCGACAGGCTGCCAACGGCGGCGGTGATATCGATACCATGGCCGGGAAACACCTGATCCAGAGCGGCGGCAATGATGCCGCGCGCTCTGGTACGCCATCCGGCCCCGCCCAGATCGCGGTGCATGATCCGGGTGTTTTCGATGATGCTGAGGTTGGGGCACAGCGACAGCTCCTGAAACACACAGCGCACCCCCCGGGCCCGGGCAGGGGCGATGCCATGGGATGTCAGCGCCTGACCATCGCCGCTGATGGAGCCGCGTTGCGGGGTCAGACCGCCGTTGATCACGCTGACAATGGTGGATTTTCCGGCACCGTTATGGCCGACCAGTCCAATACACTCCCCGGGGAAAATGCGCAGTGAAACGCCATCCAGCGCCTTGACCTCGCCAAATCGCATGGCGACATCGGTAACTTCCAGCACCGGGTGCTGTGCAGCGGCATTCATCGGCAGGTCCAACTTGATCAAGTCCCTGCCGGGCGGTTCCGCCCGGCAGGGTCAGCTTGTCTTGGCAAGAGTACAGGCTATTTGGCCCCGTCGATCACGGCAATGGCGTCGGCCTGGCTGTATTCGACATTGGCGACACCTCCGGCCTGCGTGCTGGCCAGGTTGGTTTCCAGATTGTCCTGATCAATGCGCAGGAACGGCACTGTCAGATCCTTTGGCACTTCCTTGCCATCCAGAATCTGCTGGGCAACCCAAAAGGCCAATGTGGACACGCCGGGGGCAATCGACACCGACATCGTGGTATAGCCACTGGCGTCTTTCTGCTCTTTCCACCATTTCAGCTCGTCTTCACGGTTGCCCATGATGATGGTGGGGGTGGGGCGGCCAGCGGCGGCAAAGGCCTGGGCGGCACCATAACCGTCACCACCTTGCGTCACCACTGCGGCAATCTCCGGCAGACTTGGCAGAATACCAGCGACAGCTTTTTGCGCCACATCCTGTGCCCAGTCGCCATGGACCGACCCGACCAGCTTGAACTGCGGATTTTCGGCGACACCTTCGGCAATTCCCGAGGAAATGGCGTCATCGACAAACACCCCGGCCAGACCGCGAATCTCCAGCAGGTTGCCGCCATCGGGCATGGTCTTTGCCAGATATTCCACTTCGCTCTTGCCCATCGCCTTGAAGTCAACGGCGATGCGCCAGGCGCAGGGTTCATCGACGATGCCGTCGAACGACACCACGATGATCCCGGCGTCACACGCCTCTTTGATGGCGCCGTTGATGGCGGTGGGCGATGCGGCGTTGACCACAATGGCGTTGTAGCCCTGCAGGATCATGTTCTGAATCTGCGCAGCCTGTTCCGTCGCCTGATTTTCAGCGGTGGTGAAGGGGTCGGCAGCGGCGACAATCCCGGCAGCGACGGCCTCGCCGGTGATCTTTTCCCAGCTTGTCAGCATGGCCTGACGCCAGGAATTGCCGGCTTAGTTGTTCGACAGCGCGATCTTCATGCCAGAGGTGTCGGCCAGTGCCGGCATGGCGACGCCCAGAATGGTCGCGGAAATAAGCAGCATCCGTTTGGTGTTCATGTCTCTCTCCCTTGTGGCCAGAACATACTGGTTTCTCTTTTAGTGCCAGTGCCTGATTGCAGGCTGAAGGCTCCTCCCCCAGTCAGGCGAGAATGGAATAGAACAGCCAACCTGTACAACGTCTAAAAGCCCGACTCTGTGCCGATTTTCACATGAATTCGTCACCGAAGGCCGGGGCTGTGATCAGCTGTCCAGCCAGATCGTCACCGGCCCGTCATTGGTCAGCGTGACCGCCATGTCGGCCCCGAAACGGCCCATGGCGACCGGCAAGCCAAGACCGCGCAATGCATCGGCAAACTGCAGATACAGCGCTTCGGCCAAGGCCGGCGATGCGGCGGTGGAAAAGCCGGGGCGGTTGCCGCGAGAGGTATCGGCGGCCAGGGTGAACTGGCTGACCACCAGCGCCGCGCCGCCGATATCCAATAGCGAGCGGTTCATCTTGCCCGCCTCATCCCGGAATATCCGCAGTTTGGCAATACGGGCGGCAAAGGCGCGGGCGTCGGTTTCAGCCGTTTCGGGGCCGAGGGCCTCATCGGTTGCCATCGCGCAATAGAGGATCAGCAGACCTGCGCCGATCTCACCGATTGCCTTACCATCCACCTCTACCCGGGCCGCGCTGACCCGTTGAACCAGTGCCCGCATCAGCCCAGCTCATGCGCCCAGGGCGGGTTGGCACCGGGGCGGGAAACGGTGATGGCTGCGGCGCGGGTACCCAGCGACAGGGCACCCCGCAGCAGATCGGCAGACAGGGTCGCCAGCGCCGGTTTGCCCAGCGCACCTGCGGCATGCAGCGCCGCCAGAACACCGGCGTTGAAGGTGTCACCGGCACCGACGGTATCGGCCACCGTGACTTTTTGTGCTGCGACAAACACCTCATCGTGCGCGGTGATGCCACGCGCCCCTGCGGCACCTTCGGTGATGAACACGACCTTGGGTCCTCGTGTCAGAATCCCGCGCGCCAGGACGGCAATGTCGCCATTGCCTTCCAGCCAGTGCAGATCCTCATCCGACAGCTTCACGATGTCGGCCAGGGCGATCATCCGGGCAATCCGGGCGCGGTAATGGGCGGCATCGGCGATGAACGACGGGCGGATGTTGGGGTCGATCATGGTGACCCGGCTGGCGGCTTCGCGCGCCATCAGCGCCTCATAGGTCGCACCGCCGGGTTCAACCATCAGGCTGATGCCGCCAAAGAACAGGGTGGTGATGCTGGCGGGCAGCGTCGGCAGATCAGCGGGCATTATCAGCCGGCCTGCGGTGTTTTCGTCGTAAAAGGCATAGCTCGCCTGCCCATTGGTCAGTTTGACAAAGGCCAGCGTGGTGGGACGGTCCGACAGGATGGCGTGGCTGGTATCGACGTTCGAGGCCGCCAGCGTAGCGCGCAGCACATCGCCGAACAGGTCGGTGGACAGGCCCGACAGAAACCCCGCCGGTGCCCCAAGCCGCCCCAGCGCAATGGCGGTATTGAACACGGCACCGCCGGCATAGGGGGCAAAGGCGGGTTCGCCTTGGGTGCTTTCGCGCGGCAGCATGTCGATCAGGGCTTCGCCACAACTCAGGATCATTGCGCCGTCTCCTCGCTTGGGGTGCGGGCAGGCATAGGGCTGCAAGCGCTTTGGGGCAAGGGGATGATGTGGCGTGCTGCCGGTGCCGGGTCAGTAAGGCATCGGATGGGCGCGGTGGGTCCGGTTGATCGCCGCCAACACCTCGGGCGACAGCGTCAGATCGGCAGAGCCAAGCGCCAGCGCCAACTGGTCCAGACTGGTGGCACCAAAGATCGGGATGGTCCGAACCGGCCGGGTCCGGCACCAGGCCAGCGCCATCTGGCACGGGTCCAGCCCATGCTGTGCGGCAATGGCGTGATAGGCATCCACGGCGGGAAAGACCCGGGGGGTGATGCGCCCGCTGAGCGGCGGGTTGTTTTCGCGGCGGCTGCCCTTGGGGGTCACGTCGCCCTGATACTTGCCCGACAGGATACCGGCGGCCAATGGCGAAAAAGCCAGCAGCGTCACCTGTTCGTGGTGGCACAGTTCTGCCAGATCACTGTCGAACTGGCGGCACAGCAGGGAATATTCGTTTTGCAGCGCACAGGCGCGTGGGCCGCCGACCTCGCTTGCCAGCCGCAGCCACCCTGCCATGCCCCAGCTGGATTCGTTGGACAGGCCAAAGGCCCTGATCTTGCCCTCGGCGACAAACTCCCCCAGCACCGCCATCACCTCGGCCATGTTGTCCAGCACCGCAGCGTTGTTCTGCCCGGTTGGGTCAAAATCCCAGATCTGGCGGAAATGAAAGGTGCCGCGATTGGGCCAATGCAGCTGATAGAGGTCGATCACCTCGGTTTGCAGCCGCCTGAGCGAGCCTTCCAGCGCCAGTCGCAGGGTCTTGGCACTGATCGGGGCACCACCCCGCACCGCCGCCTGTCCATTGCCGGAGATTTTGGTGGCAAGCACAATGCGGCTGCGCTGCCCGGTCTTGTGCAGCCAGGAGCCGATCACCTCTTCGGTGCGCCCCGAGGTTTCCGCCAGCACCGGGTTGACCGGGTAAATCTCTGCGGTGTCGATGAAATTCACCCCGTGATCCAGCGCCATGTCGATCTGGGCATGGCCTTCGGCAGTGCTGTTGCGGTTGCCCCAGGTCATCGAGCCAAGGCAAAGGTCTGACACCAGAATGTCGGTGCCGCCAAGTGGGATCAGGGCCATGGGTTCCTCGGGGTGTCTGATTGGGTCTGGGCGACTGTAGTGCCGGATGCGGCGGCGGCAAGAGCCAGGTTGAGAACATTAAGTGAACATGATAGGGTGTCGGCATGCAGGATCTGGCCACAGCCCTTGATATCAGCCGCAAAGGGACCAAGGTGCGGCCCACCCACAGCTTTCTGGGCGCGTTGCGGCTGGACCGGGGGCGGGTGCATGAGTTTTGCGGCCCGGCGCGGCGCAGTCTGGCGCTGATGGCGGCAGGGGGAGTGGCGGGGGGAGTGGCGGGGGGGCAGGGGGGCAGTGCAGGGGGACCGGTGCTGTGGATCGCCCCCGGCTGGATGCCGGAACGGCTGAGTGCCGAAGGTCTGCTGCCCTTCCTCAACCCCGGCCGTCTGATCTTTGTGCTGCCCAAACGCGCCGATGATCTGCTGTGGGTGATGGAAGAGGCGCTGCGGTCGGCTGCGGTGCCGCTGGTGGTGGCCGATCTGCCGGAGCTGCCGGGTCTGACCCCGGTGCGGCGGCTGCAACTGGCGGCGGAAGCCGGTGCCGCCACCGGCGCGGCACCCTTGGGTCTGATCCTGACACCGGGCGATGGCGGGGCATCCGGGGTGGAAAGCCGCTGGCATCTGGCCCCGGCCCATGGCGCCACCACCAGCAACTGGCAGTTGCAGCGCCGCCGCGCCCGGATGGAACCACCCAAGGCGTGGGAGTTGCGACAGCGCGATGACGGGCTGCGGCTGGTGGGCTGACCGGTTGGCTGGCAGAGGGGCTGGCTGGCAGAGGCGCTGGCAGAGGCGCTGGCTGGCAGAGGCGCTCCGCCCTGCACCGACGCGACCTGACAGAAAGCGGAAAATCCATCGTCAAATTCAACCGTCACACCCCATCGCAAGCGCCGCCAGATCAATTTGGAGCAGGATGATCCTTGGTAAAAGCACAAGCTGACCTAAAGCGTGTCCGACAAAAGTGGCATCCGGTTTTGGCGCAAGACACGCGAAAATCAAGGGGATAGAGTCTGTCTGGCGTTTCTGTCAACGTCGGACAGACTCTAGCGTTCAAATAGCGGTCGTCGTGGCGAGGAACGGGGCCGGACAGCGGCTTTCCAGCAGAACGCCGCCCGTCCCTTGCCGACAGGCGCAAGCCGCACAGCAAGAGGCATTGGCCCAGGTGCGGTGCAGGGAAATCGGGCAAGAACCAGAACGACCGGTTATAGCCGTTTGGCCGGTGCTTTGGGTCTGCGCCAGTGCCGATAAAGCACGAATCAGCATTTGCTCCATGGCGAATCCGGCGCTAGCATCGGACCAAAAGGTTCAACCCCAAGAGATGCCGATGTCCAAACGCAGAGTTGCCACCCTGATCCTGATCGCCGGGCTGGGGCTTGCCGGTTCCGGCCAGAGCCGCGCCGATACCGGCTGGACCGTCACCGCCAAGCCGGTGTTTTCCGGCCAATACGCGGCGGTCGGCGATCCTTCGGTGATCCGTGCCAACGCGAGCTACCTGATGTTTCACCATTGCCTTGACGTCGAGCGTGACCCGCAGGGGGGCGAAGTCTGTCTGGTGCAATCAACTGACGGGCAGAGCTGGAGCCATGCGAAAACCGCCAATGCCTCGCGTCTGGTCAAGGGCCGGTTGCTGCGCGCCCGGATCGGCGGCTGGGACGAGGCCCATGAAACGCCCTTTGCCCTGCAGCAGGGCGATGCGATCTGGCTTTATGTGCTGGGCTACCAGGGCTCCGGCTTTTTCATCAACCCGGCCTCCTCCGGCATCGGGCTGGTCAAGAGCCGCAACCCTTTGGCCTTTCCCGACATGCCCCCCCCGGTCCATCTGCCTTCGGTCGCCGCCGATCAGGGCGGGATCACCAGCCCGTCGGTGGTCCAGACCCCCAGCGGCGCCGTGCTGAGCTATACCGGCTGGAGCTGTTCGCTGGCCGAGCCGGATTGCCAGCAGGGCAAGACCCGGCTGCAATTGTCGCTGATCGGCGTAGCACTGGACAGGGCCGGGAAACCACGCGGCAAACCGCGGGTTATCGTCGGCGATCCGGGGCTGGCCTGGACCAATGGCGGCACCTCCGAGGCCGAGATCATCCCAGGTCCGGACGGGCGCTTCTATCTGTTCTTTTCCTCGCTGTCCGGCCCCGCCGGACAGCCATTCGCCCGGCAACGGATCGGCATCGCGGTGGCCGAAACCGCGCTTGGCCCCTATTCCTTCGCCGCAGACCCGATCCTGTCGCCCGGCGATGTGGCAGGCACCTGGGCCAATGGCGGCGTGCTGGCCCCCAGCGTCTTGATCGAGAACGGGCGCGTCCGGCTGTGGTTCACCGGCTTCGAGATGAACGCTGCAGGCGAGATTGCCAGCGCCCGGATCGGATACGCCGAACATCCTTGGCCGATCTGGTCTGACTAATCCTCGGACCAAGGTCCGGCAAGATCGCAATCCCAGCGACATTGCGGTACAAATAGCCCAATATCCCGCACCGGAGGCGACAGTTCATGCGCATCATCCTGACCTTCCTGTTGCTGATCTCGGCGAGCCTCGCCAGCGCTGCCCCGGTGAGCTACGCGCTGGAGGCGGAAAAATCGACCGTCGGCTTTGAAACCGACTTTGGACCCGACAAGATCAACGGCTCGATGCCGGTGACCCGCGCCGATCTGGTGCTGGATTTCGACCGGGTCGCCAATTGCACGATTGCGGTGACGCTGGATATTTCCAAAGCCACCGCCAGTTTCCCGTTTGCCACCCAGGCGCTGAAAGGGCCAAAGGTGCTGGATTCACGAGCCTTTCCCGACATCACCTTTGTCAGCACCGCTGTCCGCACCAAAGGTGACGGGGCCGAAGTGGATGGCCATCTGACCATCCGTGGCGTCACCCGTCCGGTCACATTGGCGGCCAACATCTACCGCCAGGACGGTTTTGCCGAAGGCGATTACAGCCATTTGTCGGTGCTGCTGACCGGCGCTGTCAACCGCAGTGATTTTGGCGCAACCGGCTGGGCCGATATGGTGGGCGATGAGGTGCGGCTGCGCATTCTGGCCCGGATTGCCGCAGTGAAATGACCCGGAGTTGCGCGACATGACCGGGCTGGCCAATGGACCCGACGGGTTTGGCTGGATCACCCGGGCGATCCACTGGCTGATGGCGCTGGCGCTGCTGGGGATGCTGGTGCTGGGCACGGTGCTGGTGAACATGCAGCCGGGGTTGGCCAACCTGTGGCTTTACGGATTGCACAAGACCATCGGCATCAGCCTGTTGGCGCTGGTGGTGCTGCGGCTGGTCTGGCACCGGTTTTCGCCGCCGCCTGGCCCGTTGGGCGGCGTGCCGCGCTGGCAAGAGCGCCTGGCGGTCTGGTCGCATCGCAGCCTGTATTTCCTGATGCTGGCGATACCGCTGAGCGGTTGGGTGGCCAGTTCGGCGACCGGGATCGACGTGATGTTTGCCGACCGCTGGGTGATGCCGGTGCTGGCCCCGGTTTCCGAGGCTTGGGAAAACGCCGGGTTCGCCGTGCATGGGGCGTTGACCAATCTGCTGTTGGCACTGGTGGCGCTGCATGTGGCGGGAGCGCTGAAACGGGCCTGGACAGGGGATGGCACGTTGCGCCGGATGGTTTCGGGGCGCTGAGTCTGTGCGCCACCGTTTGGAAACCGACCATTCCCGCGCCTGAGCCTGGCATTGGGGTGGCCTGCCGCCACCGGTCTGGCCGGATCAATCCGAAACCGCTGCTGATCAGACTGGCAAACGCCTGTCTGGAAAACACAAGCCCGCTGCGCTAGAGGAGTGCGAACAGCAAAGGGTTCCCCATGGCGCGCATTCTCATCACCTCGGCCATTCCCTATATCAACGGGATCAAGCATCTGGGCAATCTGGTCGGCAGCCAGTTGCCCGCCGACCTTTACGCACGCTACTGCAGGGGCCGGGGGCATGAGGTGATGTTCCTCTGCGCCACCGATGAACATGGCACCCCGGCGGAGCTTGCCGCCGCCAAGACCGGCGAACCGGTCGATGTGTTCTGCGCCCGGATGCACGCGGTGCAAAAAGAAATTGCCGAAGGCTTCCGGCTGTCGTTCGACCATTTTGGCCGCTCTTCCAGTGCGCGCAACCACCGGCTGACCCAGCATTTCGCCGGCCGTCTGGCGGATGCCGGATTGATCAGGGAAGTGGCGGAGAAACAGGTCTATTCGATTGACGACAAACGCTTTCTGCCAGACCGCTATATCGAAGGCACCTGCCCGAACTGCGGCTATGACCGGGCGCGGGGTGACCAGTGCGAAAACTGCACCAAACAGCTGGACCCGACCGACCTGATCAACCCGCGCTCCGCCATTTCGGGGTCAACCAATCTGGAGGTGCGGGAAACCAGGCATCTGTATCTGCGGCAATCGGCGCTGAAAGACCAGTTGGCGGCATGGATCGACAGCAAGACCGACTGGCCGATCCTGACCACCTCGATTGCCAAGAAATGGCTCAACGATGGCGATGGCTTGCAGGATCGCGGCATCACCCGTGACCTGCACTGGGGGGTGCCGGTCATGCGCGGCACCCAGCCATGGCCGGGGATGGAGGGCAAGGTGTTCTACGTCTGGTTCGATGCCCCGATCGAATATATCGCCTGCACCGCCGAATGGGCCGATGCCCACGGCCTGCCCGACAGCGCCTGGCAACGCTGGTGG
The DNA here is from genome assembly GCA_043736155.1 of Paracoccaceae bacterium. Classification (GTDB taxonomy): domain Bacteria; phylum Pseudomonadota; class Alphaproteobacteria; order Rhodobacterales; family Rhodobacteraceae; genus JANNRR01. The sequence continues at coordinate 25,352 of JAYTDA010000434.1, forward strand.
CGCACCGATCTGGGGGCCGCCGATGTGCGTTATGTGCAGTTCATGGGCAAGGACAACGTGCCGTTTCACACCCTCAGCTTTCCCGCCACCATCATGGGGTCGGGCGAGCCGTGGAAGCTGGTCGATTACATCAAGTCGTTCAATTACCTGAATTACGACGGCGGCCAGTTTTCCACCAGCCTGGGCCGTGGCGTGTTCATGGATCAGGCGCTGTCGATCCTGCCATCCGACTACTGGCGCTGGTGGCTGCTGAGCCATGCCCCCGAAGGGTCGGATGCCGAGTTTTCATGGGAAAACTTTCAGGCCTCGGTCAACAAGGATCTGGCCGATGTGCTGGGCAATCTGGTCAGCCGCGTCACCAAGTTCGGGCGCGCCAAATTCGGTGAAACCATCCCGGCAGGCGGCAGCTACGGCCCGGCAGAGGCGGCGCTGATTGCCGGTTTGGGGGCGCGGATCCGGGATTATGAGACCTGCATGGAACAGATGGAGGTGCGCAAAGCTGCCGGTGAGTTGCGCGCGATCTGGGTGCTGGGCAACGAGTATCTGCAATCGAGCGCGCCCTGGACCGTGGTCAAGTCCGACCCCGAACAGGCACAGGCCATCGTGCGGCTGGCGCTGAACCTGATCCGGGTTTACGCCGTGCTGTCGCGCCCCTTCATCCCCGATGCAGCCGAGGTGATGCTGGCGGCGATGGGGTCAACCGACTGGTCCTGGCCCGATGACATTTCGGCGGCGTTGCGGCAGTTGCCAGCGGGGCAGCCCTATGGCGTGCCCGAAAACCTGTTTCGCAAGATCACCGATGACGAACGGTCGGATTGGCAGCAGAAGTTTGCGGGCGTCAGAACCTGAGGCGGATTGGTCCCTTGCCCGGATCAAGGTCCCTGCGGGAAGGTGTTTGTTTTTCGTGAAAATACTCTGCAGGGGGGTGTGGGGGGATGCAA
>JAYTDA010000435.1:0-5811 GCA_043736155.1 Paracoccaceae bacterium
CGCGGGCCGACCAATCGTTCAGCAACACATAGCCAAAGATCATCGCATCGGCTTCGGCCACGCTGACCGGGTGGCCGAAACGCGAGGGTTGGCCGACCACCGCCCCCAGTTCCAGCTCAAAGTCGAACCGGCGCGACGGGGCAAAGACCGGGGCAGGCTGGTCAGCCGCCTTCACCTGGCCCCAGGGCCGGTGAATATCGGTGCCCGACACCACGACTGACGAGGCGCGACCGTTGTAGCCGATCGGAATATGCAGCCAGTTCGGCGGCAAGGCATTTTCGGCGCCGCGAAACAGGGTGCCGACATTGGTGGCGTGATGGCGGCCGGCGTAGAAATCGGTAAATTCGCTGACAAGGAAGGGCAGGTGCAGCTGAACCTCTGCACTCTTGTGCAAGTGGAAACGGCAATTGCTGCGCAAAGTTTCGTCCGCCGCTTCGCCAAGCACTGCCTGAAGCGCGGCCCGGAGACTGGCCCAGACCTCCGGCCCCGCCTCCATCACTTCGTTCCAGAACGGCACATCCAGCAGCGGCCCGCCCTGCAGCACCAGAATCCGCGCGGCCTCCAGCGCTGAGACATCCAGGACAAAGTCGCCGATGGCCACGCCACAGCGCGGTTCTTCACCAGCGGTCGAAAACACCCCGCAGGGCAGGTTGTTCAATGGGAACGGGTGGTTGGGCAGATTGGCGCTGGTGATCCAGGAGCGGAGAAGCGGCATGGCGGGCCCTTGTCGGGTGTGTGCTTGCACGCACCTGTGCTGGAGGGAAAAGGTGCGTGCAAGCCCGCACCCTCGTTTGCGAGGATAAGGTGCGTGCAAGCCCGCACCCAACGGCGTCATTTCACGCCGGGGGTACCGTCGAACTTTTTCTCCAGGCTCGCCCAGCAGTCGATGTAATCATCCTGCAGCGGTGCCTGCCTGGCGGCAAAGGCGGTCAGGTGCTGCGGGAACCGGGTTTCAAACATGAATGACATGGTATCTTTCAGCTTTTCCGGCCTCAGTTCGGCATTCGACGCGCTTTCAAACGCCATCTTGTCCGGCCCGTGCGGCAGCATCATGTTGTGCAGGCTGAGGCCGCCGGGCACGAACCCCCTGGGTTTGGCATCATAGATGCCATGGATGTTGCCCATCAGTTCCGACATGATGTTCTTGTGATACCACGGTGGGCGAAAGGTGTTTTCCGCCACCATCCAGCGGTCACGGAACAGCACGAAATCGATGTTGGCGGTGCCTTCGACACCCGATGGCGCAGTGAGCACGGTAAAGATTGACGGGTCGGGATGGTCAAACAGGATCGCGCCGACCGGGCAGTAGGTTTTCAGGTCATATTTGCAGGGGGCATAGTTGCCATGCCAGGCCACCACATCCAGCGGGCTGTGGCCGATGCTGGTTGCATGGAACTGGCCACACCATTTCACCGTAACGGTTGACGGCACCTCACGGTCCTCGAACGCCGCCACCGGCGTCTTGAAATCGCGCCGGTTGGCCATGCAGTTGGCACCGATCGGGCCACGGCCGGGCAGTTGAAATTTCTGGCCGTAGTTTTCACAGACAAAGCCGCGGGCCGGGCCTTCGAGCACTTCGACCCGGTACAGCAGACCGCGCGGAATCAGGGCAATCTCTTGCGGCGCCACATCGATCACCCCCAGTTCGGTGCAGAACCGCAGTTTGCCCTGCTGTGGCACCACCAGCAATTCGCTGTCGGCGGAAAAGAAGAAGCTGTCCTGCATCGACGCCGTGACCAGATAGATGTGCGCGGCCATGCCGACCTGAATAGTCACATCGCCCGCCGTGGTCATGGTGCGCATGCCGGTCAGCCAGGTCAGCGGTTCCGTCGGTGTCGGCACCGGATCCCAGCGGTACTGGCCCAAGCTTATCACATCGGGCAGCACATGCGGTGCAGATTTCCAGTGCGGCAGGTCGATCTTGGCAAAACGCCCGGTATGTTGCACCGAGGGCCGGATGCGGTAGCACCAGGTGCGTTCGTTCTGGTGGCTGGGCGCGGTAAAGGCGGTGCCGGACAACTGTTCGCCATAGAGGCCATAGCTGCATTTCTGCGGGCTGTTCATGCCTTGGGGCAGGGCACCGGGCAGCGCCTCGGTTTCAAAGTCATTGCCGAAACCGGGCATGTAATGTTCGACGGTACCGGCGTGGGTGGCGGCGCGGACCATGCCCACCGGCAATTCATGGTATGTCATTTCCCTGCTCCATGGTCGGGAGAACGGGGTCAACAATAGTTGCTTTCGCAACCAAGTCAACGCCAACCTGACACCAGAAAGCCGCGACCCCGGGAGGGTGGCGGCTGTTTCAGACCATCGGCAAGGTCGGGCCTTGCCGGTTCAGGCGCGGTGCGCCCCGTCGGCCAGACCTTTGACAAACGCCAGAACCTCGGCAGGCGTCTTGCCTTCACCAATCAGTTGCACGATGGCGGAGCCGACCACGGCACCATCCGCCACCGAGGCAATCGCCTGGGCCGCTTCGGGGGTACGGATGCCAAAGCCGACGATGACCGGCAGATCGGTCTGCGCCTTGATCCGCGCCACTTCGGGGCCAACATCGCCCGCTTCTGCCGCCCCAGCCCCGGTGATACCGGTGATCGACACATAGTAGACAAAGCCAGAGGTGTTTTGCAGCACCCGTGGCAGGCGCTTGTCATCGGTTGTGGGGGTCGCCAGCCGGATGAAGTTCAGCCCGGCGGCCTGTGCAGGCAGGCACAGTTCCGCATCTTCCTCTGGTGGCAGGTCCACAACGATCAGGCCGTCCACCCCCGCCGCTTTCGCATCAACCAGAAAGGCAGCGACTCCGCGTGAATGGATCGGGTTATAATAGCCCATCAACACGATGGGGGTCTCTTGATCGGCGACACGAAACGCCCGCACCATCGCCAGCGTTTTTTCCAGCGTCTGTCCGGCTTCCAGTGCGCGTTGCCCGGCCAGTTGAATGGTGGGGCCATCGGCCATCGGGTCGGTAAAGGGCATCCCCAGTTCGATGATATCGACCCCTGCGGCGGGCAAGCCGCACATCACCGCAAGCGAGGTGTCATAGGTCGGATCGCCGCCCATGATATAGGACACAAACGCCTTTTTCCGGGCAGTGCGCAGCCGGGTGAAACACGCATCGATTCTGGTCATTTTCCGGCACCCCTGACGTTTGGTGCGGTGTGCGGCACCCGGCGCGGAAAATCAATGGGCTGCGTGGCGGCGGTTATGCCGGCAGGTGGCACACCGCTTCGACATTGTTGCCATCCGGGTCCAGCACAAAGCCGCCATAATAGTCGGGGTGATAGTGTGGCCGCAGGCCGGGGGGGCCGTTATCCCTGCCACCTGCCGCCAGCGCCGCGTGGTAAAAGCCGTCTACCTCGGCGCGGTTGCGGGCGCCAAAGGCGATGTGTAGACCTGCCCCCGGGGCCCCTTCGGATAGCCAGAAGGTCGGCAGGTCACGGCCAAAACCCACCACATGCAGACCACCGGTATGTTCCAGCGGCACCTGCATCATCATGGCAGCCCCCAATGGGGCCAATGCCGCATCGTAAAACGCTTTGGCCGCCGGGTAATTGGCGGTCCTGATCCCGATATGGTCCAGCATGGCAATGTCTCCTGCAAGGGTGTCAGGTCGAAGGGGCGACAGAGATCATCCAATGGGTGCCGAACCGGTCCGTGACCATGCCGAACCCCGGACCCCAGAACGTCGGGCCATACTGCATGGAGATACTGCCGCCGTCGGCCAGTTTGGCGAAGATGTCGAGGGCCAGTGCGTCTGTCGCTGCGGCATGGAACACGCTGACACCGGACTGAACCACAGGCATCCCCGGCGGCACATCCGACGCCAGCAAGGGCACGGAACCAAGGGTGAATTGCGCATGCAGGATGCGGTCCACTGCAACCCCATCCGGAAAGGTGCCGGGAGGGGCATCGGAGTAGCGCATCAATTGCAGGTCGGTCGCGCCAAACACACTGGCATAGAACTGCATCGCCGGTTCACAGGTGCCATCAAAAGACAGATAGGGGGCAAAGCTCATGGCGCAGCACTTTCAGGCTGGGTACCGATGATCCAATGGGTGCCGAACCGGTCTTTCAGCATGCCAAAGCCGGGTGACCAGAAGGTGGGGCCAAAGGGCATGGTGGGTTCGCCACCGACTGACAGCCGGTCAAACACCCGTTTGCTTTCGGTAACGGTGGCGGGGTCAATCATCACGCTCATCGCCTGTTGTGTTTCACCCTTGCCGGGGGGGAAATCGCTGGCCATCAGCATGGCACCGCCTGCGTTGAACTGGGCATGCATGATCCGGTCTGAACCGGCACCGGGGCTGCCGCCCGGCGCCTCGTCATAGCGCATCATCATCATGTCGGTGCCGCCAAAGATGTCGGCGTAGAACGCCATGGCTTCGGCACAGCTGCCGCTGAAATGGATGTAAGGCATGAAGGCCATCGCCTGCTCCTTGTGAATGGGGCTGATGGCGGGATGATAGTGGTGGAATGGCCAACCACAAAGCGGTTTTGCGCCGCAGTCTGCTTGCACCCTGCGAGGCGCATGCCTACAAGCACCGCGGGTACGGGCGCAAAGGAGACGGGTCATGGGGTTCAAGATGGGGATTGTGGGGATGCCGAACGTCGGCAAATCCACCCTGTTCAATGCGCTGACCCGCACGGCGGCGGCACAGGCGGCGAACTTTCCGTTTTGCACGATTGAGCCGAATGTCGGCGAAGTGGCGGTGCCTGATGTGCGGCTCGACAAACTGGCGGCGATTGCGGCCTCCAAACAGATCATCCCGACCCGGATGACCTTTGTCGATATTGCCGGGCTGGTGCGGGGGGCATCGAAAGGCGAGGGGCTGGGCAACCAGTTCCTGGCCAATATCCGCGAATGCGATGCCGTTGCCCATGTGCTGCGCTGTTTCATCGATGAGGATGTCACCCATGTCGAAGGCCGGGTCGATCCGCTGGCCGATGCCGACACCATTGAGACCGAACTGATGCTGGCCGATCTGGAATCGATCGAACGGCGGTTGGCCGGGTTGGCGCGCAAGATCAAGGGGGGCGACAAGGATGCGCTCGATCAGGACCGGTTGCTGCGCGCGGCTTTGGTGGCGATTGAAGCGGGTCGGCCCGCGCGAACCGTGAAAGTCGCCGAAGATGACCGCCGCGCCTGGGGGCTGCTGCAGCTTTTGACCGCCAAACCGGTGCTGTTTGTCTGCAATGTCGAGGAGGCGTCGGCGGGGTCTGGCAATGCGCTGTCGGAACAGGTGGCGGTGTTGGCGGCGGGGCAGGGGGCGGCTTCGGTGGTGATTTCGGCGCGGATCGAGGAAGAGATCAGCCAGTTGCCCGCCGATGAAGCGCTGATGTTTCTGGAGGAAATGGGGCTGCACGAGGCCGGTCTGGACCGGCTGATCCGCGCGGGTTATCAGCTATTGGGATTGCAGACCTATTTCACGGTTGGTCCGAAAGAGGCCCGGGCCTGGACAATCTCTCGCGGCACCCTGGCCCCGCAGGCCGCCGGGGTGATTCATGGCGACTTTGAACGCGGCTTCATCCGGTCGGAGACCGTCGGATATGACGATTATATCGCGGGAAATGGCGAAGCCGGGGCGAAGCTGGCGGGGAAATTCCGGATTGAGGGCAAGACCTATGAAGTGAAGGACGGGGATGTTCTGCACTTTCTGTTCAACGCCTGAGAGGGGGTGTCCCGGGGCGGGACGTTTTTTTATGTGTTTGGAATCAAGGGGTTGGGGTGGCGCGTTAGGGAAGAATTAACGGTTGGGGGGAGTGGTGCGCATGAATGCGCACCCTTGCATATTGCTGTTGTCCCATGACTCGCTA
>JAYTDA010000436.1:0-3279 GCA_043736155.1 Paracoccaceae bacterium
CCGCCCTCCATTCAAGGTAGGACAACCGAATCATGCAACATTCAACCCGTCAAGCGCACCGGGAAAACCAAACCTGACGATGTGTGCATCCCTTAGCCCGCATCGTGGGGGAGGGATGGGGGGAGGGGGATTGATGGGCAGCGGGGGCGCGCGGCATTGCCTGCGACGCAACCCCCACCCCGGCCCTCCTCACAAGAGGGAGGCAGGAACAGGCGGCCCCGGTTCGGCCCCGGCAATCGCCGCATTTCGCCCCGGAGGCAGAGACTGAGATGCATCCGGCGCCGTCGATCATCCTCTTTACCACCCTGTCGGGCCTTGGCTTTGGCCTGCTGTTCTGGCTCGGGCTTGGGGTGTCGCACGTCACCGGGCTGGCGGCGTTTCTGTGGTTTGCCTTTGCCTATCTGATGGCGGTCGGCGGGTTGGCGGCATCGGCCTTTCACCTCGGCAACCCGCAGCGCGCCTTGCGTGCCTTTAGCCAGTGGCGATCCAGCTGGCTGTCGCGTGAAGCCTGTCTGTCAGTGGCTGCATTGCTGGTGATGGCGGCTTATGGCGCGGGGCTGGTGTTCTGGCAGCTGCCGCTGCGCGCCCTTGGCTGGCCGGGGGCGGCGCTGTGCCTGGCCACGGTGTTTGCCACCTCGATGATCTATGGCCAGTTGAAAACCGTGCCGCGCTGGAACCATTGGACCACCCCGGCGCTGTTTCTGGCGCTGTCGGTCGCTGGCGGGGCAGGGTTCACCGGTCAGCCCTTGGTGGCGGCGGTGCTGATGCTTGGTGCGGGTGGGACGCAGATCGTAGTCTGGTGGCTGGGGGATGCGCGCTTTGCCGCCCGCGGCAGCAGCATGGCGACGGCAACCGGGCTGGGGGCCATCGGCACCGTGCGGCAGTTCAGCCCGCCCCATACCGGCACCAACTATCTGCTGCGCGAGATGGTGTTTCGCGTTGGCCGCAAACATGCGCTGCGGCTCCGGGTGCTGTCGGTCCTGCTGATGGCGCCGGTCCCGGCAGGGCTGTTGCTGCTGCTACCCGGACCCATGGGCACCGCCCTGGCAATGCCCTGCCATGTCGCCGGGGTTCTGGCGTCGCGCTGGCTGTTCTTTGCCGAGGCGGAGCATGTGGTGGGGCTGTATTACGGCGTGGAACCGGGCAGGGTTTTATAACCCCAGCCGCCCGGCTTCGCCCCGCAGCACATCACCGGTGCGCACCAGTTCCGCCGCTATTCCCGGCTCTGACAGGGCATGGCCCGCCACCGGGATCATCCGGATCTCTGCCCGGCCCCACCGCTGTGCCAGCCGCCATGCCGATTGCGGCGGGCAGATCATGTCATAGCGGCCCTGTACGATGGTGGCGGGGATATCGGCGATCTTGGCCATGCCATCCAGAATCGCGCCGTCATGGCTCAGAAAGCCGTGGTTGACGAAGTAATGGTTTTCCAGCCGGGCAAAGGCGCGGGCATAGTCGGCGGGGCCATCGGCCAATGACCCCTCGTTCTCGATCGAGGCAAGTGCATTTTCCCACCCGGCCCAAATCCGGGCAAAGCGGGTTTCCTGCATGATGTCGCCGGAAAACAGCCGCCGGTGATAGGCGGCGATCATGTCGCCGCGTTCCTCCTCGGGGATCACTTCGGCGAACCGCGCCCACAGGTCAGGCCAGAACCGGCCGGCACCGCCGCCATAGAACCAGTCCAGTTCGCCCTGGGTCATCAGGAACACCCCGCGCAGGATCATGTAGGCGACACGGGTTGGATGGGTCTGTGCATAGATCAGCGCCAGCGTCGCCCCCCAGGACCCGCCAAACACCATCCAGCGGTTGATCCCCAGCAGGCTGCGGATCCGTTCGATATCCGCCACCAGATCCCAGGTGGTGTTGGCGGTGACCGAGGCATGCGGGCGCGACCGGCCACAGCCGCGCTGGTCAAACAGCACGATCCGGTAAGTGGCAGGGTCGAAATAGCGCCGCATCTCCGGGCTGCAGCCGCCACCCGGGCCGCCATGCAGCACCAGAACCGGTATCCCCGCCGGATGGCCGCATTGTTCGACATAGATCCGGTGGCCATCACCAACCTCCAGCATCCGCTGGTCGAACGGATCGACCGGCGGATAAAGATACTCGGCTGCGCGCTTTTGCCCTGCGGTCTTGTCCATGCCGCGACTATATAAGCTGTTGCGGGCCGCTGCCACCGTGTCACGCCGCAAATTGTCAAAGGGATCCGATGAGCGCTGCAACCAACACGATCAACCAAGCCGAAATTGCCAAGTTCGAGGCGATGGCCGCCGAATGGTGGGACCCCGAAGGCAGGTTCAAGCCGCTGCATATGCTCAACCCCTGCCGGCTGGATTACATCGTGGCGCAGATCGCTGCCGAGTTTGACCGTGACCCTAAGACAGCGGTGCCTTTCACCGGTCTGCGGCTGCTGGATATCGGCTGCGGCGGCGGGTTGCTGGCGGAACCGATGGCGCGGCTCGGGGCATCGGTGCTGGGGGCCGATGCGGCACCGCGCAACATTCCGGTGGCAGCACTGCATGCCGAACAGTCCGGGCTGGTGATCGACTACCGGGTAAGCACTGCCGAGGCTTTGGCCGAGGCCGGCGAGGTGTTCGATGTGGTTCTGAACATGGAAGTGGTCGAACATGTCGAGGATCCGCTGGGCTTTCTGACCGCCTGTCAGCACCTGTTGAAACCGGGGGGGCTGATGATCTGTTCCACCCTGAACCGCACCCCGAAAAGCTTCGCCATGGCGATCATCGGGGCCGAATGGGTGATGCGCTGGCTGCCCAAAGGCACGCATGACTGGCAGAAATTCATCACCCCCGATGAGCTTTATGCGCTGATCCGGGGGGCGGGGCTGCAGCCGGTGGACCGCAAGGGCTTCGTGTTCAACCTGGCAGCCTGGTCGTGGGCGCTGTCGGACCGCGATCTGGGCTGCAACTATGTGACGGCGAGTGTGAAGCGGGCGGGGTGAGGGGCCGAGCGTCGGGCGAGACCATCGATTTCTTTGCAGAAATCGGGCCGGAGTTTGGACAAACTCCGCGCTACCCCTCCCCCTCCAGCTTCACGCGCAACTCCCGCAATACCGGCAACACGGCGCGGACCCGCTCGGACCCCAATGCCTCGACCACATCGGCGATCAGCGGGCTGATCGCGGCAAGGGCGGCGTCACGGGCAGCGCGACCCGATGGGCTGATCGACACGAACTTGCGCCGGGCATCGTCCCAGTCGGGGCGGATATGCACATGACCTGCCCATTCCAGCTTGGTCAGGGTGTTGGTCATCGCGCCCCGG
>JAYTDA010000437.1:0-10084 GCA_043736155.1 Paracoccaceae bacterium
GAAGTCTCCATCGCAACCCTCCATGCCAAACAACATGGAAAGTCACTGATTCACCACTTCAGACGTTTGTCACCCCCTTGCTTCACCCGATTGCCCTGGGAGGTCTCCCCCCGGGAATTGACAAACTTTGCCATTCATGGTTGATTTGCCCGATGGCAACCATGAACATCTCGCTGCCCGAACAAATGAAGGCCTTTGCCGAAGCGCAGACCCGCGACGGGCGTTACAGCAACGTCAGCGACTACATGCGCGACCTGATCCGGCGCGATCAGGACCGCAGGCAGGCGATTGCCGAGATACAGGCGCTGGTGGATGAAGGGTTGGCGTCGGGGCCGTCGCGGCCCTTCGATCCCAAAGCGTTTTTCGCCCGGAAAGAGGCTGAGTATCTGCGAAAGAACGCAGAAGCCGACCTTTGACACGCCGACTGAACCTGCTTCCCGCAGCAGAAGCCGACCTGTCCGACATCTGGGACTACACAGCCGCAAGATGGTCGCTGAACCAGGCGCGAATCTATGCGTCCGGGATCACCGATCTGCTGTCCCTGCTTTGCGATCAGCCTGAAGTCGCGCAACATAACGGGAACACGGTACCGCCGGTCCGCGTCCACCGCTACCAATCGCATATCGTGATCTTCACCGCCGACGATAGCTTGCTTGAAGTCATCCGTGTCGTCCACGCGCGCTCCAATTGGCAGGCTCTGCTGGCGGAGTGAACCGCAAAGCGCCCACGGCTTTCGCTGTGGGCGTTGCGTCAAACCTTTGCGTCGGTCAGCGGCGCAGGCTCAGCCTGGCGATCAGCGCGGCGTAGCGCGGCTCAACCCTGCCCCTCAGGCTGCCCAACAGCTTTCGGCGCAGCGCCACCGGCTTCAACAGACCCCGGCGGGAATGGGTGTCTGTCTTTTGGGTCTTGAAATGTTCGCTCACCGTCGCAATGCGCGACGAAAGGATCGCCACTAGCGGTGTGCGATGTCGGCATCCGCCTGACGGGCAGCCCCAATGCCGCCGCCCTTAATCCTCCCGATGTGTCCGGGGATGTGGGGGCCTCACGTCACAGATGGCGGGGGCGAAACAGGAAAACGGGGGGGAGGGGAAGCGGGGAAGTGAGGGAAAGGGCGGCAGTCAGGGCTTCGTCCTGCGCAGAAAATCGTCGAACAACGGGACGGTGAAGTCGATGTCGCCGTATGAGGGAGAATAGATCATCCCCTTCTTGATAATGCTTGCTCTTCTTGGTCCAAGAGAGTTTGGTGCCATTCTGAGTTTGAGTGCAACGTCGTTGACTTTGTAGGGACCACTTCCAAGCGCCGCCATCGCCCTTACATAGTCCACTTCAGCCTTGGTTAGTCTGTCAAATCGCACTCGAAAAAAACCGTGGTCAAGTCTTGCGAGAGCCTTTTCGCTGGCGGTCTGTACGTCGCTCAAGCTAATTTTCCTTTCCGGCGCAACATCCCACGCATGATGTCCCCATTCCTGCAGGAAAAAAGGGTATCCTCCGGTTTTCTCCAATATTAGGTCGAGCGCGTCAGGATGAATGCCCGCACCTTCATCGCTCAGGGGTTTTTCGATTGCCGCCCGAGCTGCAACTTCGTTCAAAGGACCAATGGGGGGGAAATTGAAGAGCCTTTCGGAGTAACTTTTTGCATCACCTGACAGACGCGCGATCTGCGGAAGTCCGCCTGCGAAGACCATAACTGGAAGATTTTTTTGCGACATTCGATGGACAGCAACGATTACGGCAGCCAGTTCGTCGACTTCAAGGTACTGCACTTCGTCGATGAGTAGTGCCCAGCCTTTTCCCGCCGCTTGAGCTGCGCGGCCTATGACCTCGAACATTTCTGCCAGATCGTTCTCCAAGTCACCACTGTCTGCTACTCCCGGATCCGGCTCTACACCAATCTCCAAGTCGCCGAGGCTGATTTTGAAAGCACTTGCAAATCCACGCAGCGCACGCATTGCAGTTTTCGCTGCTGACCTCGCGGCTTCAACCACCGATAGCTTTCGAAGAAGTTGGCGCATTTGAGGGTAAAGTAAATCAGCAAGGCGCTTGTCTTCTGGCGTTTCCACCAGAGAAGTGAGGTACCCAGCTTTCTCCGCAAGTTCGAAGACTTCGTTCAGCAGCACCGTTTTTCCGGTTCCCCGTAGACCAAGAAATATCTGACTTTGTGCACTCCGACCCAAAAGGACGCGCTGTAGTGCAATATTGGCTGACGAAAGCACCTCATCACGCCCTGCCAGTTCTGGGGGGCGCGATCCTGCTCCAGGGGAGAATGGGTTGTGTAATGGGTTCATCACTTACACCTTTTGTGTGTCGCTAACTACTACTAACATAAACTAACAGAAAAGTGCAATTTCCCTTTAGTACTCCTTAGCTCCACCTTTACCCCGCCCCAAACGCAAAACGCCCGCAGCTTTCGCTGCGGGCGTTCCGTCAAACCTCTGCGTCGGTCAGCGGCGCAGGCCCAGTTTGGCGATCAGCGCCACGTAGCGCGGCTCTTCCTTGCCCTTCAGGTAGTCCAGCAGCTTGCGGCGCAGCGCCACCAGCTTCAGCAGACCCCGGCGGGAATGGTTGTCTTTCTTGTGGGTCTTGAAATGTTCGGTCAGCGTCGCGATGCGCGACGACAGGATCGCCACCTGCACTTCGGGCGATCCGGTGTCGCCTTGTTTGGTGGCATGCTCCGCAATGACGCGGGTCTTTTCTTCAGCGGTGATCGACAACGGGGGCTCCTGACGGTTGGCGGGCGCAGGCCGGGATGTCGTCCAGCGGGGCCCATGGAGGGGTCCGCCGGGATGGCGGATGCGGGTCTATAGGAGAGATCGGCGCCAATGAAAAGCGGGATTTCCGGGGTGGATCAGGGGAACCCCCGGGTGGTTCAGGACTTTGGCACCGCAGAAGCACCAATCTGCGCTGCCAGTCCGGATTGTATCCCGCTATGACCCGCAGCCGGAGGTTTGCCATACATCCGACAGATTACCGCCACAATTGGCAATGCAAACCCGATTAACCACAGCGCGGCTCTGCGCTTGTCGCAAAGGCGAAAATCGGATATATTCCAATGTGGATAAATAGTTAACGCCAGAGCGCCACCCGGGAAACCCCGGATCGACGTGCTGGTTTGGTGAAGGGTTGCGCCATGTTGGGTCTGGCTGGTCTTGTCGGGATGCTGTTCCTTGGCACCTTTGCCGAGGGCCTTGTCAGCATGTTCAAATCCTCTGACGATGACGGCGACACCACCGGCGAAGGCGTTTCGGCCGAAGATGGCTCCGGCACCTCTGGCGGCGATCTCTTGGATGAGGATGAACCGGACAGCACCGATGACCCGCAGGTGCCCGATGACGATCTGACGATGGATGGCACCGACGGCATCGACAACATGTCCGGCAATGGCGGCGATGACACAATGGATGCCGGTGGCGGCAACGACCTGTTGAATGGCCGCGACGGCGATGACCAGATGCAGGGTGGTGCCGGCGGCGATGCGATCCATGGCGGCAATGGTGCCGATGCCCTGATCGGCGGCGACGGCGACGATGATCTGCAGGGCGAAGGGGACAATGACCTGCTGTCGGGCGGTGCCGGTGTCGACGCTCTGGCGGGCTGTGAAGGCGATGATGACCTCGCCGGTGGCGACGGTGCCGACACGCTGAATGGCGGCGATGGCGATGACCGGCTGACAGGGGATGCGGGCGGCGATACGCTGGTTGGCGGATTTGGCGATGATCTGCTGGATGGCGGTGCGGGTACCGACCTGTTGCAGGGTGGCTATGGTAATGACAGGCTGAACGGCAGCGAAGCGGGCGGCTTTGCCGAGCTGGATTTCCTGAATGGTGGCGACGGCGATGATGTGATGACCCTTGGCGCACTGGATATGGGCTATGGTGCCGCCGGGGCTGACACCTTTGGCCTCAATGGTGGTGCCACCGGTGCCGCCACCATCAGCGATTACAACCCTGCCGAAGACCGGATTCTGGTCGAATATGATGCCGCCCTCCACCCCGACCCTGCCTTGACGGTGGAAACCGACGCCACCGACCCGACATCGGCGCTGATCCTGCTGGATGGCGTGCTGTTGGCCCATGTGGTGGGGGGGGCTGGTCTGACCGCCGCAGATGTCGATCTGAACCCGCTGACGGCAGTCTGATCCCGACAGATCAGCCGGTGGCCCGCCAGACCTCCGGCTGCCGGTCATAGCCGATATACAGCGGGTGTTTCGGGTGACCTTGCTGGCTCAGCCCCAGATGATGCAACCCCTTGCTGCATTGGCGCAGCATCGCCTCGACCTCGGCCCCTCGGCCCAAATGTGCCCCATGCGTCCCCCAGGCGCACAGCACCAGATCGGCCCATTCCGCCGCCAATGCCAAAGCCGCATCATTCAGCGGACCCACCGGATCGGCGGCACGGCGCATGTCCTGCGGGTCGGTGGCGCGAAAGGCAAAGATGTTGGTGACCCGAAACGCGCCATAGCCCAGCGCACGCGCCCGCCGCTCACAGCGCTCCACCGTCGGATCATTCTGCAGCTCGGTGGCGGTGGAGGGGTTCAGCATGACAAACAGCGCCTTTGGCCCGCCTGCATCCCAGACCCGGGTCAACAGATAGCGATAGTTCTCACAGGGCGAGTAAACCGCGTCACTGGCAGCATCGCCCTTTTGATGGCTGCGGCTGACAACCGGCCCCGGCAGCGTCATGGCGCAGCCGCCGCCCTGATCAGATCCGCCGCCTTTTCCGCCAGACAATAGGTCGCCGCCAGCGTATTTCCCGACACCAGCACCGGCATCACCGAGGCATCGACCACCCGCAACCCCTCGACCCCATGCACCCGCAGATTGGCCGGGTCCACCACGGCATCGGGGCCGGTGCCCATGGCGCAGGTGCCAACCGGATGGAACAGGGTGCCCACCGTGTTGCGGATAAAGCCGTCGATGGCACCGTCGCTGTCAACCTCGGGTCCGGGGGCGACCTCGACGGCGATATGGCGGGCAAAGACCGCCTGTGCCATGATGCGCCGCGCCAGCCGCAGGCCGTTGCGCAGCGGTTCAACCGAACTGTCGCCGCGAAAGAAGTTGTACAGGATCGCGGGCTTGGTATCCGGATCGGCATTTTTCAGCGTCAGGCGGCCAATGCTGCCGGGGCGCAACTGGCAGACATGCAGCAAGAAGCCGTGGCCGGTAAAGCCCGAGGCATTCTGGGTATTGGCGACGCCGGCGCAAAAGAACAGCTGGATGTCGGGCCGGTCCACCCCCGCAACGGTGGAGACAAAGCCCCCGGCCTCGGCGGTGGTCGAGGCAAACAGCCCCCGGCGGCGCAACAGCCAATCCAGCACATGCAGGGCGTTGCGCGGCAAGGACCGCCAGGAAATCCCATAGGGCACCGCGGTTTTCGCCTTGTATTCCAGGGTGATATCCAGATGGTCCTGCAGGTTCCCCCCCACCCCCGGCAGGTCCTGCACCAGGGCAATGCCATGGCGCGCCAGATCGCGGGCAGGGCCGATGCCCGACAACATCAACAGGTGGGGTGACGCAAAAGTCCCGGCAGACAGGATCATTTCACGCCCCGCAACCACACCCCGGTCGCCACATTCCACCCCGACGGCGCGTTTGCCCTGCATCACCACCCGGCGGGCCCTGTGGCCTGCCAGCACCGTCAGATTGGCGCGGTGCCGCACCGGGTTCAGATAAGCGGCCTCGGCAGTTACCCGTTCACCGCCGCTTTGGGTGAAATGGTAAAAGCCCACCCCGCTTTGCCGCGCCCCGTTGAAATCCGGCGTCAGTCCATATCCGGCGGCGCGGGCGGCGGCCAGATAGACCCGCGTCACCGGGTTGATGCTGCGCGGCGCGGCAATGGTCAGCGGCCCCTCGGTGCCATGCAGCGCCGGATCGATGCCGGTGCCCAACGCCACCCCTTCCACCGTCAGCTGCCGCCCCGAGGCCGGGTTGGTCAGCAGTTCAAACTGCTCCAGCTTGCGGAACTGTGGCAGCAGATCGTCAAAACCCCAGCCAGCATTGCCCAGATCGCGCCATCGGTCGAAATCTTCGCGCTGGCCCCGGATATAAATCTGGCCGTTGACATTGGTCGACCCGCCAACGCCATACCCGCGTGGCAGCGCCATTTCGCGCCCCTGCAACCCCGGCTCCGGCTCTGACCGGAACCAGTCGATGAACCGCGGCCCCCCCATCCAGGCCAAAGCCGGTGCCATGAAGGTCACCATCGCCAACGGCATCCGCACCTGCCACCGCCGGGCGTTGCGATCCGGCCCCGCCTCCAGCAGCGCCACCCGCACCGCCGGGTCTTCGCTCAGCCGGTTGGCCAGCACCGATCCCGCCGCCCCGGCACCGACGATCACATAGTCAAATTCATCCGTCCGGGTCATCTCAGCCATCCATGGCCAGGGGCGCAGCGGCAAGCTGTAGGGTCTTTGCCATCAAGGTCAAGGCTCGGCGGCATCTGTGCACCACCTGAAAAATCCCTGCCCCACAAGTTTGTTTTTCGCCCAAATACTCACCTTTTTTCAAAAGCACCGCAGCTCTCAAAACGGGCAAGGCGCTGAAAACCCGATGGCTTTGCCGCTGCCGGGGTCACGGAACCGCAGGCTTTCGGAATGCAGCATCAGCCGGGGAAAGCCGCGGGCTTCGCCGGTGGCGTAGAACGGATCGCCAAGGATCGGGTGGCCGATTGCCTGCATATGCACCCGCAGCTGATGGCTGCGCCCGGTCAGCGGCATCAGCCGCACCCGGGTTTCGCCGGTTCCATAGCGCACCACCCGCCAATCGGTCACCGCAGGGCGGCCCTGTTCGTGGTTCACCTGCTGAAGCGGCCGGTTCGGCCAATCGACACAGATCGGCAGATCAACCGTACCTTCGCGCGGTTCCAGCTGGCCCCAGACCCGGGCGACATAGGTCTTTTTCGTCAGCCGCTGTTCAAATTGCAGGTTCAGGTCGCGCTGCGCCGCCCGGGTCAGGGCAAAGACCACAAGGCCCGAGGTATCGCGGTCCAGCCGGTGCACCAGCAGCGCTTGCGGAAACAGCCGCTGCAGCCGGGTGATCAGGCAATCGGCCAGATGTGCGCCCTTGCCCGGCACCGTCAACAGACCGGATGGCTTGTCGACCAGCACCAGATGGGCATCCTGGTGGATGATCTGCAACGGACCCTCCGGCGGGGCATAGCTGTCAAAGACCGGGGGACCTGCATCGCTCATGCCGACGGGATAGGGCATCGGCGGCGGGCGTCAAGCACCCTGCGCCACCGGTCACACGATCTGTCACACGATCTGGTGCCCGGCGCCGCGCAACTGTCGCGCCAGCTCGGCGATATGGGCGGGCCCCACTTCACAGCAACCGCCAACGATGGTGGCCCCCTGCCCGACCCACCCCATGGCAAATGCGGCATAGCGCGCCGGGGTCAGATCGGTGCGGGCGAACAGCGCATCCACCGTCGGGGCATCCTGCTTGAAAGCATCGGTGATATGGGTAAAGCCATTGGCATAGGCCCCGAACGGCAGGCCAAAGGTGCCAATCACCGCCAGTGCCGCGCCAATCGCTTCGGGCACCGAGCAATTGACCAGCACCGCCGCCGGTTTGTACCGCGCCACCAAAGGGGCCAGATCCGCCACCGGTTCACCCGAGCGCAACCGGCTGCCATCGGCATCATCAACCGTCACCGACAGCCACACCGGTTTGCCGCCCGCCACAGCCCCGCGCAGCGCGCCTTCGGCCTGCGCCACCGATGCCATGGTTTCACAGAGGAACAGATCGACATGCGGTGCCTGCAACCGGACAATCTCGGCATATTTCGCCTCGGCCTCTTCGGGTGGCGGGCACAGGTCGGGCCGGTAGCTGGCCACCAGCGGCCCAAGGGATCCGGCGATCCGCCCCGCCCCGTGTGCGGTACGCGCCGCCTCGGCCTGTTGCAGCGCCGTGTGGTGCAGCCCCTCGAACAGGTCGTCGCGGCCAAACGGCTGCAACCGGTCATGGTGGATGGCATAGCTGTTGGTGGTGGCAATGCTGGCCCCTGCGGCGAAATAGTCGCGATGGATGGCGCAGACCACATCGGGGTGGTCGATCATCACCTGGGTCGCCCACAGGGGCGTCGGGGTATCGCCGGTCCGCGCCAGCAGTTCCTGCCCCATGCCGCCGTCCAGCAAGGTGATCTGTGCCATCATTGGTTCCCTTCCCTGCGCAGGTGCCGCTGCCTGCCGACCTGCGGCACCCCGTCGTTCTGGCAGTCATAGTCGGCTTTGGTGCCGCGATGAATAGGGTTTCATGCAAGCAAGGCGCTGCCAATCGCCCGCCGGCGGTCACGGCACCGCCCGGAAAGCAGCCGCCAGAATCGCTGCCAGCGCCGTGGCATCCGCACCGCCAAAGGCGGCAGGCTGATCACTGTCGAGATCGAACACCCCCAGCAACCGGCCCGCGCCATTCACCACCGGCAGCACCAGTTCCGACCGGGTGGAGGCGGCACAGGCGATATGGCCGGGAAAGGCGTCGACATCCGCGACCAGCTGCACCCGCCCGGTCCGTGCGGCAGCACCGCATACCCCGCGTGAAAACGGAATGACCAGACAGCCGTGGTGGCCCTGATAGGGGCCGATCTTCATCAGGTCCGGGGCAACAACCCGGTAGAACCCGGTCCAGTCAAACCGGTCATCGGCGTGATGCACCTCGCAGGCCACAGTGGCCATCAGCGCCACCGCATCGGTTTCGCCTGCGGTCAGGCTGGCAATCACGGCGGCAAGCTGCCGGTAATCGACCCGCGCCAAAGCCGCATCGGCTGATCCATCCGGGTGCAGCATTCTGGTTCCCTTTTGCAGTCAGGATGACCCGGATGGGGGATGGATGCAACTGTGGCACGCGCATCTTGCGCTGAACCCGGTCACGGAATTGAAAGGATTGCCCGCTAGCCTGACCGGAATTGATTGCCCCCTGGCCCGGTGGCGTCCCTGATGGAGTGTGGAATGAACCTGTCAACCGAAGCGATCGGCAATCTGTTGTTGATCCGTGTGATGGATAACCGGATTGATGCCTCTGTCGCCATTCAGTTCAAGGACAGGATGCGCGCTCTGACCGACCATCCCTATGACAGGATCGTGCTCGATCTGTCGAATGTGATGTTTCTCGACAGCAGCGGTCTGGGCGCCGTGGTGGCGGTGATGAAACATCTGAACCCGGCGCGGCATCTGGAACTGGCGGGGCTGACTCTGCCGGTGGAAAAGGTGTTCCGGCTGACCCGGATGGATGGGGTGTTCACCATTCACCGCGATCTGCCGCAGGCCGCCAACCGGTCTCAGGCGGTCTAGCGCATGTCCGACAAAATGCCTGTCCCGGACCTGATCCGGGGGGGCGACCGGTTTTGGCGCAAGACAGGCGCGAAACAAGCATCCAGCGTCGGTCTGGCAGTTCTGTCAGCACCAGACCGACTGTAGAGGCACCCCTTGTCCCGCCAATACGCCATGACCTGTCCGGTCCCCGTCGAGGTTTCGCTGTTCTTTGAGGCGGAACCCGAGTCGGTCCGCCACGCCCTGCAGCGGCTGATGCTGGAATTGCAGCCGCATGGGCTGGACCCTGATCTGTTGGGTGCCATCGAACTGGTGGTGGCAGAGGCGCTGAACAATATCGTGGAACATGCCCACGCCACGCATCAGGGTGCGATATCGCTCCGGGCGCGCAGTGTCGCGCAACAGATGCAGTTCGAACTGCTGGATCAGGGCCTGCCGATGCCGGGCGGGCAATTGCCACCGGGACAAGCCGCCATGGTCGATGTGGCCGTGGATGATCTGCCCGAAGGCGGGTTTGGCTGGTTTCTGATCCGCAGCCTGTCACAGGACCTGCGCTACAGCCGCGATGGCGACACCAACCGGCTGTGTTTCTCGCTGGCCCTGCAGCCCCAGACCCCGGCCCTGTGATACCAACGGCCCCTTGAATGGACCATTCCTGATTGACCTAGAGCGGGATGATCCTAAATGGAACCAATGCCGCGCGTGTCTTCCTTTGCCCGGAATCAAGGGCGTAGCCCGCCGGGCGGTGCCCGTCCGCCCCCGTCAGGCCAAAAGCGTGCTTACGCACGCGGGGGGCGGGCACCCCGCGACGCCTCGGCAATG
>JAYTDA010000438.1:0-32159 GCA_043736155.1 Paracoccaceae bacterium
GACCAGATTGCCGTTCTTGATGGCTTCATCAAGGATCTGCATGGTTTGCACCCCCATCAGCATCAGGCCGGGGCCGGTGACGATCTGGGTTGCGACTTCGGTCAGCGGCTTGCCTTCATCCATGCCGCTGCCCGCCATCACCTGGCGAGAGCCGACCTCCAGCGAAAGATAGGGGTTTGGCTTGGGGTTGCTGAAGTTGGCAGCGTCAAAGACCGGCAAAGTTGCGTTGGCGGCCAGAGCGGCGAGGGGTGCGCCAAGGGTCAGCGCCGTCGCCAGAAGCATCTTGTTAAGGGTCGACATGTTCGGGTCTCCTTTCAAAGAGTCGGTTGAACAGCCCCAACCTGCACCCAATGTCCCCAGGCAGAAAATCCGCCTGATACCGGATGGGCCTCTGTATCGCATCTGTCAGATAGCGCTTTTCCGCTGGTTCGGTGATAGACTACGCCAAACCAGAAAGGCCCCGACATGCCGAAAAACCGGATTCTGTTTGTGTTCCTGGCGGTGGCTGTGATCGCCACTGCCTTGACGACCGTTGATCTGATCCGCGAATCCAGTCCGTTCGATCTGACCGACGTCTTCATCAACTTTGCCGATGAATTGCTGCTGTTGGGCGCAATGGCAGCGGTGGCCTGGACCCTGCGGCGGGTAGAGAATCTGTCGGATAATCAGGAAGCCCTGGCCAACAATATCGCCCGCAGCATTGCCCAGGGCGATGCCTGGCGCAACCAGCGCAAGGGCGAGATCGAGGCGCTGGGCCGCGCCATCGAAGATCAGTTTCGCTCCTGGCGGCTGACCGCCGCCGAGATCGACATTGCCGGGCTGATGCTGAAAGGCGCATCGCTGAAGGAAATTGCGCTGGCGCGTGACACGTCAGAGGCGACGATCCGCCAACAGGCACAGGCGGTCTATCGCAAATCCGGGCTGTCGGGCCGCGCCGAATTGTCGGCCTATTTTCTGGAAAGTCTGTTTGCCACCGCAGAAGACAACGCGGATCGCAGGCCCGATCTGTCGCTGGTATCCGCCACCCCGCGCCTGTAGGCCGGGGTTCACCCCGGCACCGGGTGATAGCGCACAAAGGCAAAGCGCCGCCCATCGGGGGACCAGCACGGCACGTTCAGGCTGCCCTGACCGCCAAACAGCGACAGCAGGGCGCGGGGCTCGCCGCCCCCGGCCGGCATCAGCCGCAAGGTCACATTGCACTCACGCGGATGGTTCAGGGTGCCGGGTGCATAGGCCAGATACAACAGATGGCGGCCACAGGGCGAGGGATGCGGGAACCAGTTGACCAAAGCGTCATTGGTCATCTGTTCGATATCGCTGCCATCAGGGCGGATGCGCCACAGCTGCATGCTGCCACCCCGGTCGGAATTGAACCAGACCCATTGGCCATCGGGTGTCATCTCCGGCCCGTCATGGTGGCCGGGGCCGGTGAAGATACAGCGCTCGGCGCCGCCGGCGGCGGGGATGGTGCAGATGGCGAATGCGCCGCTGCGCACCGCCGCATAGATCAGGTGCCGGCTGTCGGGTGACCAGCCATGGAACCAGGACGGGGTCTGCGCTGTCAGACGGCGGGGGGGGCCGCCTGCGGCAGGCATCAGATAGAGGCAGCTGTGCGGCACCTCGGTCTTGTCGCAAAAGGCGAGCCAGTGGCCATCGGGCGATGGCCCATGGTCATTGTTCAGGGCGCGGTGCCTGCCGGTGTCGAACGGTTGCAATGCCGGGTTTGCCAACGGCACCCGGTAAAGCTGCCCGCCACCATTGACCAGCAGGCCCTGACCATCGGGCAGCCAGTTCGGCGCTTCGATCAGCCGTTCGGATGTCAGAACAATGGTGGCCTGCCCACTTGCCAGATCGAACACCGCCAGTTCCGATCGGATCATTCAGCGGTTTTCCGACGACTTCGCCCACAGGTTGATGTTTTCCTCATTGGCATGCAGGTCAATCTCGGCCAGTTCGGCGTCGGTAAAGCTCAGGTTGCCGACCGCCCCGGCGCAATCCACAACCTGTTCAGGGCGTGATGCGCCGATCAGCGCGGTGGTGATGCCGCCCCCGCGCAACACCCAGGCAATCGCCATCTGCGCCAGGGTCTGGCCGCGCCGTTCGGCGACTGCCGCCAGCGCTTTGATGCTGCCAATCGCCCGGTCGGAAATCATCGCCGGATTCAGCGATTTTCCCTGTGCCGCGCGGCTTTCAGGGGTGATGCCGCCGAGGTATTTGCCGGTCAGCATCCCCTGGGCCAGCGGCGAAAAGGCAATGGAGCCGATGCCCAGTTCGGCCAGGGTTTCCTTTAGCCCATCGCGTTCCACCCAGCGGTTCAGCATCGAATAGCTGGGCTGGTGGATCAGACAGGGGGTGCCGAGGTCTTTCAGGATCGCCGCCGCCTCGCGGGTGCGTTGCGAATTGTACGACGAAATCCCGACATAAAGCGCCCGACCGGAGCGGACGATATGATCCAGCGCCGCCATGGTTTCCTCCAGCGGGGTATCGGGATCGAAGCGGTGCGAATAGAAGATGTCGACATAGTCGAGGCCCATGCGTTTCAGCGACTGGTCACACGAGGCGATCAGGTTCTTGCGGCTGCCCCATTCGCCGTAAGGCCCTTGCCACATGTAATAGCCCGCTTTGGACGAAATGATCATCTCATCCCGCAGGCCCTTGAAATCGGTGCGCAATATTTCGCCAAAGGCTTCTTCGGCAGACCCGGCTGGCGGGCCGTAATTGTTGGCCAGATCGAAATGGGTGATGCCAAGGTCAAACGCGGTGCGGCAGATCGCCTGTTTGGTCTGGTGCGGGGTGTCATGGCCAAAGTTGTGCCACAGCCCCAATGAGACGGCGGGCAGCAGCAGACCGGACCGGCCAGTGCGGCGGTAGATCATCGTGTCGTTGCGGTTGGCGGCGGGGATATAGGGCATGGCGGGTCCTTTTCGGGTGATCCCGCCGGGGGTCTGGCGAGCAGGTGCCTCCGGCGGGAGTATTTTTACAAAGAAAAAGCGCAAGGTCAGGTCAGCAAAGCCATGCTATTTCAGCAAGGCTCTACTATTTCAGCAAAGATCGGGCCTGATCGGGCGACAAAGCCTCTGGCCGGTCACAGGTGGTGGTCAGGGTGACGAACTGGCCACTTTCGCCGGACCTCAGCACCGATGTCATCACATCCACCGCATGGATGGCAAGCTCCAGCGAACAGCGGTGCGGCTTGCCCGCCGCCATGTTGGCCACCATATCCGCAAGCCCTGCGGTGCGGTAGTTGGCGCGGGTGTCCTGATTGGGCAAACCAAAGGGGTGGCCGCGTTCGGGAAGGGCCGCGATCTTGCCATCGCGCCCGGCCACCTCGACCACGCCGCCGAAGAAGTTCGGATCCGGCACATAGATCGTGCCTTCGGTGCCATACAGCTCCATCGGGGCATGGCGGTGCGACCAGACATCCCACGAGGTGGAGAGGGTGATGGTCGCGCCACCTGCAAACTCCAAAAGGGCGTGGATGTTGGTCGGGGTTTTCACCGGAATCTGTTCGCCGTTGCGCGGCTGTGAGGTGATCAGCCGGGTGGGGGAGGCCGCCGAGGTCAGCGCACCCACACGTTTGACCGGACCCAGCAGCTGGATCAGGTTGGTGACATAATAGGGGCCGATGTCGAGCATCGGACCGGCACCGGGCAGAAAGAAGAAATCCGGGTTGGGGTGCCACATTTCCATGCCGTGGCTCATCACATGCGCTGTGCCTGCAACGATGCGGCCCACAGCACCTTCATCAATCGCGGCGCGCGCCAGTTGATGCGCACCACCGAGGAAGGTATCGGGGGCGGAGCCGACGCGCAGCCCTTTGGCCTTGGCGATAGTGCGCAGGTCTTCGGCCTGCGCCAGGGTCAGCACCAGCGGCTTTTCGCTGTAGGCGTTCTTGCCCGCTTCCAGTATCCGTCTGGTTACCGGGTAATGCGCATCCGGGATCGTCAGGTTGACGATGACGCCGATATCCGTGGCTGCCAGCAGCCCTTCGACGGTTTCGGCGCGGACCCCGAATTCGGCGGCGCGCGCCGTGGCGGCCTCAGGGTTGAGGTCAGCCACCGCCCTGATTTCCAACCCTTTGAACAAAGGCCCCAGTGTCAGATACGCGGTCGAGATATTGCCGCAACCGATAATGCCTACACCAATCATCATGCTCTCCTTACAGGCTGGCCACAGCGGCGAGGGAACGGGTGGCAAAGCGGCGGTCGTCGGCCGGGTTGTCATGTTCGGCGACGAAATGGGCGCATTTGGCGGCCCGCAGTGCGGCCATGATGGCTTTCCAGTCAACCGTGCCATGGCCGACATCGGACCAGCCGTCTTCAGCCAGGTTTTCGCCACGCGGTGCTATGTCTTTCACATGCGCTGCAGAAATGCGACCGGCAAAGGCCTTGATCCATGCCAAGGGGTCACCGCCACCGCGCACCACCCACGCCACATCAATCTCCCATTCCAGATCGGGGCCGCCTTGCAGCATTTCAAACATCGGCACCTTGCCATCGGCGGTTCCGGCAAATTCGAAATCGTGGTTGTGCCAGCCAAAGCCCAGACCGGCAGCGCGGATCGGGGCACCGGCTTTTTGCAGCCGGGCGCCAAAAGCGCGCCAGCCGGCACCGTCATTTGGGCGGTCTGCCAACTGTACATGCGGGCAATAGACCTTTTTCATCCCGACAGCCTTGGCGGCTTCGATGACAAAGGCGGGTTTCTTTTCGATGGCATCCAGACCGAAATGGCCGGTCGACATCCCCAGACCATTGGCTTTCAGCCCCGCCGCCAGTGTCGCCAGTGTGGCGGCATCGGCATACAGGCCGCCAAAGCCTTCTGTATCCTTGTAGCCAAGCTCTGCCAGCATTTTCAGGGTGTTGGCCAGCGGCGGGAAGTTGCGCGAGGAGTAAAGCTGATAGGAAAGCTGGGTCATGGTCGGGTCCTGTCAATGGCCATAGGTGGCGGAATGAAGATCGCGGAGGGTGAAGTGCGGCGCTGCGCCCGGCCCGGCCGGGGTAAAGCTGAGGGTGGCGGGGTGGCCGGGGAACAGCGCCACGGCATTGCCGGAGAGCCGTCCGGGTTGATCCGCCTCCACCGCGACAAACAGCGCCAGCGCTTCGGCGGTGATGGTGATGTCATGGCCGGTGGCGGATTTGCTGACGGCGTGGGTCAGGCGGGGCGGCAGCAGGTCGTAGGTCTTGTAGGGCATTGGCGCAAAGACATCGCCGCCCAGACGCGTCTCACCCTCGGCCCAGACATAGGCCAGCATTTCGCCCGGTTTCAGGGCCCCGGGCGGGATTGTCAGCGCCAGCGCCGCCGCATCGGGGAAAACCGTCACGGTCTGGCCGTCCAGATGGCGGGTGGCGCCGTCCATCGCCACCGCAACTGCACCAACCGTCAGGGTAACGGGTGACGCGGTGTCATTGATAGCGCGCAGTTCGATGGAGCCATTCACCGGCACAGCCGAGACAAATACCGGCTTGTAAAATGCCGTCGCCATGTGATGCAGCAGTTTCCAGCCGCCGCCGTGGTCGAGGCTTGACCAGCTGCACACCGGCCAGGTGTCGTTCAACTGCCAGATCAGGGTGCCCATGCAATGCGGTTTCAGACTGCGCCAATGGGTGACGGCGGTCTTGATCGCCAAACCCTGCTGGACCTGGCTCAGATAAACGAAATTCGCAAAATCCACCGGAAAGCGGAAATAGCGGAACATGGTTTCGGCAATCCGCGCGTTGCCACCGGCGTTTTTCTGGTGGCTTTCCATTACGGGGCTGGCGATGTTCCAATCTTTCGGATCGGCAAAGCGGCGGATCACATCGATCGACGGATAGCTTTGGAACCCGAATTCCGAACAAAAACGCGGCGAGACATCGCGGTAATGGTCGAAATCGCGCCCTTCGTGCCAGACCGACCAGAAATGCATGTCGCCTTTGCTGTCATCATGCCAGGCATCGCCGAAATCCATCGGCCCCGGCGACGGCGACGATGGCCACCACACCGCACCCTGCACCGCCGCTTTCAGCGCCTGTTCGATGCTGCGGTTCAGCCGGTCATAGCCGACCAGATACAGATCGCGATTGGCGCGGGTTTCGGGGAACCAGGTCAGCGCGCCGATCAGTTCATTGTCACCGCACCATAAGGCGATGCAGGCATGGTGGTGCAAACGCCGCGCCTGTTCGCGGACCTCTTGCGCCACATCGGCCAGAAACGCCTCGGACGCCGGATAGATGTGGCAGGAAAACATGAAATCCTGCCAGACCATCAGGCCCAACTCATCGCACAGGTCATAGAACCAGGTCGGTTCATAGCGGCCACCGCCCCAGACCCGGATCATGTTCATGTTGGCGAGCGCGGCCGATTGCAGCAGATCGCGGGTGGCATCAACGGTGATCCGCCCTGCCAAAGCATCGGCGGGGATCCAGTTGGCGCCTTTGCAGAAGATGTCACGACCATTGATGCGGAGCTTGAAGCCCAGACCGGCGGCATCCTTTTCCGTCACCAGTTCGGCGCTGCGCAGGCCGATGCGGCGATGTTCGGTCTGCTCCCCCAGCGTCACGGTCAGATCGTGCAACGGCTGTGCCCCCTGCCCGGCGGGCCACCACAGCGCCGGGTTGTCGATGGTCAGCGTCACTTGCGCCAGGCCTTTGCGCACCACGGCTTCCGCTTTGATGCCCGCCAGAGCAAGGCTGACGGTCTGGCCTTCGGCTTCGCCCTCAACCTCGGCGGTAACCCTTACATCGGCGCGGCCTGTGGTATGGGACTGCGAAACCAGCAAAGACGCGATGCGCGCCGCAACCTTTGGCTCCAGCCGCAGATCGCCGTAGACGCCCGAAGCGGCAAGGGCAATGTTCCAATCCCAGCCGAAATCGCACGACGGCTTGCGCAGCATGTTGCCGTTGGGAATCGGGGTGTTGTTGGCGCTGAATGGTACGAAATACGGCTGTGCCGCCTGCCGCGCCGCCGCTTCGCGCGCGGGCGACAGAAAGCGAATGGCGATATCATTCTGCCCCTTGCGCAGCACTTCCGACAGATCAATGCGGTAGCCGCGGAACATGTTGTCAGAGCGCAGCACCACCTGCCCGTTCACCGACACCTCGGCCACAGTGTCCAGCATCGAAAGCACCAGAACCTGTTCGGTCGCATCCACCGCAAAACTGCGCGATGCTGTCCAGTCGCGCGCCGAAATCCAGCGCAGGTCATATTCGTTGCGGCCAAAATACGGGTCGGCAATCAGCCCCGCCGCCAACAGCGCCGAGATATTGTCGCCCGGAAGTGCCATGGCACAGTGCCAAGCCCCCGTGTCATCCACGAGGGTCCAGCTGCCAGCAAGATCGACCATCTTACAGTCTCTTTTCGCTTTGCTTGTCGAACAACGATGCGCGTTTGGGATCAAACCCGATCAGGATGGTGTCGCCGTCATTCACCGTGGCCTGACCATCCATCCGGAACCGGATCGAGACACCGGCAACCGAGGCCCAGACCAAGGTGTCAGACCCCATCGGTTCGACGATTTCCACCTTGGTCTCAGCGGTAAAGGGCATGTGCCGCGCCGCTTCGCCGGATTCGATATGTTCCGGACGGACACCATACCAGGCCGGGCCCGAGGTGCGGGCACCGTTGAACCGGTAGCCGTCCAGCGGCATCTTTACGCCGTTGGTCACGAACTGGTCGCCGTCTATCGCACCTTCGAAAAAGTTGATCTCGGGGCTGCCGATGAAACCGGCGACATATTTGTTTTGCGGGCGGTTGTAGATTTCCTGCGGGCTGTCCAGCTGCTGGATGATGCCGTCGCGCATCACGGCGATACGGTCCGCCAGCGTCATCGCCTCGATCTGGTCGTGGGTCACATAGATCATGGTGTTTTTCAACCGCACGTGCAGCCGCTTGATCTCTACCCTCAGGTTGGCGCGCAGCTTGGCATCGAGGTTGGACAAGGGTTCATCGAACAGGAACACGTTGGCTTCGCGCACCAGGGCCCGGCCAATGGCGACGCGCTGGCGCTGGCCACCCGACAGAGCACCGGGTTTGCGATCCAGCAGCGGGCCAATTTGCAGAATGTCGGCGGCACGGGCGACGCGCTTTTCAATCTCGGCCTTGGCCATGCGGGCATTGCGCAGGCCAAAGGTCATGTTCCCCTTGACCGTCATCTGCGGATAAAGCGCATAGGACTGGAACACCATGCCGATACCCCGCTCCGACGGCTCGGCCCAGGTGACATTCTTGCCGTCGATATGAATCTGGCCTTCGGAGATTTCCAGCAACCCGGCGATGCAGTTCAGCAGGGTGGATTTGCCGCAGCCTGAAGCCCCCAACAGCACCAGAAACTCGCCTTCGGCGATATCCAGGTTCAGCTTGTCGAGCACGGTGGCTGCGCCGAATTTCAGGGTGAGGTCTTTGACGAGAACAGAGGACATGGGTCAGCCTTTCACCGCGCCAGCGGCGATACCGCGCACGAAATATTTGCCTGAGATGAAATAGATGGCCAGGGGCACCAGCCCGGTCAGAATGGTTGCCGCCATATCGACGTTATAGGCCTTGCCGCCCTGCGCCGAGTTGACGATGTTGTTCAGCTGCACCGTCATCGGATAGTTGGTCGGCCCGGCATAGATCACGCCAAACAGGAAGTCGTTCCAGATACCGGTGACCTGTAGAATGACCGCCACGGTGAAGATCGGCACCGACATCGGCGCATAGACCCGGACAAAAATCCCCCAATAGCCGGCGCCATCGACCCGCGCCGCCTTGAACAGTTCCTGCGGCAACGAGGCAAAGTAGTTGCGAAACAGCAGCGTCAGGATCGGCAGACCAAAGATCGTATGCACCAGCACCACGGCAGGCAGGGTTGAAAAGATGCCAAGCCATTTGGTGATCAGCACCAGCGGATACAACATCACGATATAGGGGATAAAGGAACTGAGCAGCAAGACGGTGAAGAACGCTTCGGAAAACTTGAAGGGCCAGTTGGCGAGCGAATAACCGGTGACCGAGGCCACGGCAATCGACACGATGGTCGAGGGCACTGTGATCCGGATAGAGTTCCAGAATCCGACCTTGATGCCTTCACAGTACAGGCCGGTACAGGCGGAATTCCACGCCTTTTCCCAGGCATCCAGCGTCGGATGCAGGGTCGGCACAAAGATGTTTCCAGCGCGAATCTCCGGCAGGCTTTTCAGCGAGGTGATGACCATGATGTAGAGCGGGAACAGAAAGAACACGGCACAGACCACCAGCACCAGATAGACGATGAAACGCTGCCAGGTGATGAAGGGCTTGGGTTTGGCACCCGAGGGGCCGTGAGCGCGGGGTTGGCTGGCCATGACTGTGATCCTCACGCTTGCTTTTTCCTGCCGAATTCCATCCGGATCCACGGGATCAGGATGATCGCCATGGCAAGCAGCATGACCGTCGACGCGGACAGCGACTGACCAAGGTTGGCCGAGAAATTCTGATAGACGTAGCGGGTGGGCACATCTGACGCGATACCGGGCCCGCCATCAGTCAGTGCCACCACAAGGTCGTAGATCCGTACTGCCCCCGATGCCACCAGCACAAAGGTGGTCACCAGAACCGGCTTCATCATCGGCAGAACGATCTGGATATAGGTGCGCCAGGCCGGAATGCCGTCGACCCGCGCGGCTTTCCATATCTCTTCGTCGATGCCGCGCAGACCCGCCAGCATCAACGCCATCACCAGCCCGGTGCCCTGCCAGATGCCAGCAATCACAATGGCATACATCACCATGTCGCGATCAGCGATCCAGCCGAATGAAAAGCTTTCCCAGCCCAGATCACGCACCGCCTTTTGCAGGCCGTATTCCGGAGACATGATCCAGGCCCAGACGTGGCCAGTCACGATGAAGGACATGGCGAACGGGTAAAGATAGATGGTGCGGAACATCCCTTCGGCGCGAATCTTCTGATCCATCATCACCGCCAGCAAAAAGCCCAACGACATCGAAATGATGATGGCCAGCACCGCATAGGTCGCGACGTTCGGCAGCGCACCGGTGCAACTGAACTTCCACCCGGCGGTGCCGATCTCTGACAGGGCCGGGCAATTCATCCAGCGGTCTGTGTTGAACAGTCGCTTGTAATTGGCAAAGCCCACGAAACCGTTCAGCCACTGCGCCGGGGTAAACAGCGGCAGGATCTTGATATTGGTAAAGGAAAACAGCACGGTCCACGCGGTGCCGCCGACAAAGACGCCAAGCACGATCAGCATCATCGGGGCCGACCCGATTTTTGAAGAAAGATTGCGTAAAAGGGGGTTTGGCCTGTCCATGGATCCTGCCATTTGTGCGAAGGGTCTAAGAAACAGGCCCGACCACCGTTTTGGCAGCCGGACCCGCAATGTCATTTGCGTCAGCGAAGGATCAGATCGGCGCAGCGGCTGCGATGAGCTCTACGAACTTGGCCTGAGCGTCAGCGGCGGTCATCTCGGGGTTCGAGAAGAACTCGTTCAACAGATCGTTGATCTGATTGAGCGTGTCGCGGTCAACCATCTGGATCGGGCCCGGTACCGGCACTTTGTTGGGGTCGTCAAGAATGGCGAGGCCCTTCTGCATGCAGTCATTGGCGGCAGCCAGGTCAACGTCGGCGCGCATCGGCAGCGAGCCCTTTTTCAGGTTGAAGGCAACCTGGACTTCCTTGGTCACCATCAATGAGGCCAAGGCCAACTGGGCTTTGGTCACTTCTGGGTCTGCGTTCTTCGGGAAGTAGAACACGTCGCCACCAGTATCCAGAACGTCCGAAAGGCCGAGGCCCGGAAGGCAGTCATAGTCCTTGCCGGCCACCATGTTGGCCACAGCGAATTCGCCGCCGGCCCAGTCGCCCATGACGTTGGCGGCAGCCTTGCCTTCGATCACCAGACCGACCGCTTCGTTCCACTGCGGCACCATCTTCTCGGCCGGGGCAAACTGACGCGCAGCCGCAATCGATTCGAACACCGCAGCGAACTCGGGTCCGGCGGCGATGTCGAGGTTGCGGTCCTTGTAGACAGCGATGTAGTTCTCAGTGCCCGCGATGGCCAACAGCAGGTCCTGAACCAGAATGCCGATCGGCCAGCCCTGCGCCACGGAAAGTGGCTGAATGCCTTTTTCCTGCAGCGCGGACGCTGCGGCCATCAGCTCGTGCCAGTCTTTCGGCGGGGCAATGCCCGCATCTTCGAAGACCTTGCGGTTGGTCCACATCCACTGCTGCGAATGCAAGTTGACCGGCACGCAATAGACGCGACCGTCGATGGTGCAAGAGGCAAGCTGGCTAGCCGGGCGCAGGATGTTCGCCCAGTCTTCGGCGGCCGCCAGATCGGTGATGTCTAACATCAGCCCGGCTGCCACAAGTTCGGCTGCGTCAACGCCCGGGTTCAACTGGGTGGCACCCATCGGGTTGCCGCCGAGAATCCGGCTGATGATGATCGGGCGGGCCACGTCGCCGGAACCGGCGATGGCACCATCGACCCACTTGTTGCCGGTGGCATCGAACGCCTTGGCAAATTCGGCCACGGCGGCGGCTTCACCGCCCGAGGTCCACCAGTGGGTCACTTCCAGTTCGGTGGCAAAAGCCGCCGATGCGCCGCACAGAGCCGTGGCGGCAAGCATGGTTGTCATCAGTTTCAATTTGAGTCCTCCCTGACTTCTAAATCGTTATAGTTTTTGCTACAACGATTTAGATTTCGCAATCAAGTCCGAATCTTGCGCTTTGGCGACACAAACGACCAAAGAAAGGGCAAGGGCCTGATTTTGCCGGAAAGAAAGCCCTGAAACTTTTCGGGCGTTTCGGCATGCGGGGGGAGGGATTGTGCGCCATGGATGATTCGCCACGGCAGGACCACAGGCCGCAAGCTGCACCCGGGCCCGAGGAGCGCCCGACGCTGAAGACCATTGCCCGGATGTCGGGCCTGGCGGTTCCCACCGTTTCACGCGCCCTGAACGATGCCCCCGACATCGGCGAAGACACCAAACGCCGGGTCAAGGAAATCGCCGACCGCATCGGCTATCGCCCGAACCGCGCCGGTGTCCGCCTGCGCACCGGGCGCACCAACGTGATTTCACTGATCCTGTCGACCGAAAGCGACATGATGAACCACACCGGGCGGCTGATTTCCTCGGTGGCGGCAGGGCTGCGCGGCACCCCGTTTCACCTGAACATCACCCCCTATTTCCCGTCGGAAGATCCGATGGCACCGTTGCGCTATGTCGTTGAAACCGCCTCTGCCGACGGCATCATAATGAACCAGATCGAGACCCACGACGCACGGGTCAAGTATCTGATGGAGCGGGATTTTCCCTTTGCCACCCATGGCCGCACGGCCTGGTGCGCCGCGCATGCCTACTACGATTTCGACAACACCGAATTCGGCCGCCTGGCGCTGGAGGCGCTGGTGGCCAGGGGACGGCGGCGCATCAAGATGCTGCCACCACCGCGCGGGCAGAACTATTCGCTGAACATGATCGAAGGGGCTGCCGAGGCGGCGCAGCGGCTTGGCGTGGAGTTTGTGGTGTTTTCCGAAACCACCGCCGATCACCCGAGCGAAGAGATCGAAAGGGTTGCCGCGCTCTGCCTGTCGGCCAATGACCGCCCCGACGGCTTTATCGTCCCTTCTGCCGGTGCCAGCATGGCGGTGGTGTCTGCGGCAGAGGATCTGGGACTGGAACTGGGCACTGACTTCGATCTGATGTCGAAAGAGGCCACCCCTTTCCTGCGCCGGTTCCGCAAGAACCTGTTGACGGTGCGCGAAGATGTCCGCCATGCCGGCAGCTTTCTGGCGCAGGCTTTGATCCACCGCATCCAGCACCATGATGAACCCCCGATGCAGCGGCTGGACCGGCCGGAAATCGGCGGCGACGGCTGACCGGGTGCGGGTGGGTTCAGCGTCAGTTTTGCCAGCCGGGGGCAGACCGCCTGGCGATGGCGGTGCAGAGACAGACAGACCCTTGTCAAGCCGGTGACGGCACTCACGCCGGTGCCCCCGCAATTTTGATCCGCTTCTGACCGACAAACTGCCAAATCTGACACGATTGGCAAAGTGGACCATGATGATCAGTCAGCCGCGGATCAGGATTTCGGTAAAAAACGATGCTCTGGCTGTCACGAAAACTCCGGTTCACGGGGCGGCGGTTTTTTGGGTCAAGGCTTGAAATTGTGGCCTTCTTCATCGGCTTGCGTTATGGCACCGGCGGTACAGAGTGGATGCGATGCGACAGAGTCTGACTGAGATTTATGATGCGCGGGTGGCTGCGGGGCAGCTGATCCCCGATGCCGCCCAACGCGCCGCCCTGCCGGGGCTGGAGGTGCGGCGGCTGTGGCTGGAACAGCAGGGCCAGCGGCGCGAGGGGGTGGTGGCGGGGCTGTTGGCCGGGCTGTTCGCGAAAGTGCCGGAGCCGCCGCGGGGCCTGTATCTGTGGGGCGGGGTTGGTCGCGGCAAGTCGATGCTGATGGACCTGTTCACCGACGCCCTCGACATCCCGGCCAAGCGCCGGGTGCATTTTCACGCCTTCATGCAAGAGGTGCATCGCGGCATGACCGCTGCACGCAAGCGGGGGGTGGAGGATGCGCTGGCCCCGGTGGCCGCTGCACTGGCCGCCGAGCTGCGGCTGCTGGCGTTTGACGAAATGCAGATCAGCGACATTACCGATGCGATGCTGGTCGGGCGGCTGTTCCAGATGCTGTTCGCGGCGGGGGTGCTGATTGTCGTGACCTCGAACCGGCCACCGGATGATCTGTACCGGGACGGGCTGAACCGGGCGCTGTTCCTGCCGTTCATCGCGCTGCTGAAACAGCGGCTGGAGGTGGTGGAGCTGTGCGCCGAAGCCGATTATCGGCAAAACCGGCTGGCAGGGGCAAAGGTCTATTTTCAGCCCGCCGGGCCAGCGGCAACGGCGGCGCTGGAGGCGATCTGGCGCGATCTGACCGGTGGCGGGGGCAATACGCCGCCGCTGGACCTGGTGGTGAACGGGCGCACCCTGCGGCTGCCCGCCTATCGCAACGGCGTTGCCCGCGCGCGGTTCTGGGATCTGTGCGCCCAACCGCTTGGCCCCGCCGATTTTCTGGCACTGGCCCAGGCGGTCAGGGTGCTGGTGCTGGAAGAGATTCCGCAACTGGGTGCCTCGAATTACAACGAGGCGCGGCGGTTCGTCACCCTGATCGACGCCCTGTACGAGGCAAAGACGCGCCTGGTCGCCTCGGCCGCCGCCGCACCAGAGCAATTGTATCTGGAAGGCAGCGGGTCATTCGAGTTCGCCCGCACCGCCAGCCGCCTGCGCGAGATGCAGGCGGCGGATTGGGGCGTGTGAAGGTGGTCGCCATTCCTGGGAAAGCCGGGGGGTTTCACACCCCCCGGACCCCCCGGTGGAGTATTTCCACGAAAGAAAAGCCTGGATGAAAAAAGGCGGACCTTCGGGGCCCGCCTGTGCTGCATTTTCAGCGCCAGCCTCAGGCCGCCTCATTCAGATCATCCGGCAGCTTGGCACCCGTCATATAGGCCACGGCATCCGACATCGTGTGTTTTTTCGGGTCGATGACGCACAGCCGCCGGCCAAGGCGGTGGATATGGATGCGGTCGCAGACCTCGAACACATGCGGCATGTTGTGGCTGATCAGAATGATCGGAATGCCACGCGCCCGCACATCGCGGATCAGTTCCAGCACCCGGCGGCTTTCCTTGACGCCCAGCGCCGCCGTCGGTTCATCAAGGATCACCACCTTGGAGCCGAACGCGGCGGCGCGGGCCACCGCCACGCCCTGGCGCTGGCCGCCCGACAGGGTTTCCACCGCCTGATGGATGTTCTGGATCGTCATCAGACCCAGTTCGCTCAGCTTGTCGCGGGCGAATTTTTCCATCCGCGGGCGGTCCATCTGGCGAAACACCGCCCCCATGATCCCGGGTTTGCGCCATTCGCGGCCCAAAAACATGTTGTCGGCGATCGACAGCGCCGGTGACATCGCCAGGTTCTGGTACACCGTCTCGATCCCCAAGTTGCGGGCATCTTCGGGGCCACGGAAATGCACCGGCTTGCCGTCCAGTTCAATGGTGCCGTGGTCCGGGATCACCGCACCCGCCAGCGCCTTGATCATGGTGGATTTGCCGGCACCGTTATCGCCGATGACGCCGAGAATCTCGCCGGGGTACAGTTCGAAATCCGCGCCGCTCATCGCGACAACCGTGCCGTAGCGCTTCAAGAGGCCGGTCGCCTTCAGGATCGGTTGAACGTCCCTCATTGCGGTACTCATTGCGAGGCCCTCCGCAGCCATTGATCCAGTGCGACAGCGATGATGACAAGGCACCCGGCTGCAAACATCTGCCAGTAGTCATCCACCCCGGCCAATGACAGGCCAGTGTTGAACACGCCGACGATGATCGCCCCCAGCACCGAGCCGACGATCGAGCCGCGCCCGCCAAACAACGAGGTGCCGCCGATCACCACGGCGGTGATCGACCCGAGGTTGATGGTGTCAAACGACACCGGCGACACCGATCCGACCCGGCCGATCGACACCCAGGCGGCAAAGCCGCAAATGACCCCGGCCACGGCATAGACCGACACCAGCGTGCGGTTGATCTTGATTCCCGACAGCATCGCCGCATCGGGATCATCGCCGATGGCATGGACATGGCGGCCCCAGGCGGTGTGGTTGAGCACATACCAGATCAGTCCGGCCAGCAGGATCAGCGAGATTGAGCCATAGGTCAGCTTGGCCCCGGCAAACTTGAAGGCTTCGCCAAACCACAGCAAGGCCGGGGCCTTGGCCTCGATATCGACATTGCGGATCGATTCCGAATGCGAATACCACAGTTTCAGCGCGGTAAAGACCGACAGGGTCCCCAGTGTCACGATGAAGGGTGGCAGTTTGACAAAGGCGACCAGCACCCCGTTGA
Source organism: Paracoccaceae bacterium (assembly GCA_043736155.1). Taxonomy (GTDB): domain Bacteria; phylum Pseudomonadota; class Alphaproteobacteria; order Rhodobacterales; family Rhodobacteraceae; genus JANNRR01. The sequence goes on from JAYTDA010000438.1 coordinate 15,857, forward strand.
TCCAGCCCATCAAGCCGCCAAAGAACATGCCGACACAGATCGAAAAGGCGACGCCATAGCCCATGTTGACCGACATGTTGCCCATGATCAGCGCCGATACCACCAGGATTGCCCCCACCGACAGATCGATGCCTGCGGTCAGGATGATCAGGGTCTGGGCAATCGCGACGATACCGGTCACCGTCACCTGTTGCAGAACGGTGGACAGGGCACCGGTGCCCAGAAACCGCAGCTGAATCAGGCCGAACACCAGGACGCTGAGAATCAGCACTAGCGCCGGAATCGTGGTGGGATAGTTGCGCAGAAAGCTCCGCGCCAGCGAGATCAGCGTCTTGTCGTCGCGTTCAAAACTGGCGACCGACTTGTCGGCCTCGGCCAGTTTCGCCTCGAAATCGGAAATGGTCTTGGTTTGTTGCGCTGCGTCGCTCATCGCGGAAAGTGCCCCCCCGTGTGATCATGCTTTGGCCAACTTTGCGTGAAGGCGCCCGGGCCAGATACACAAGGGGCGACTGTAAAGCCGCCCCTTGCTGCGTCAAGCCTTGGTTAGGGCATCAGCCCCAGCAGAGTTCGGCGCCTTTGGTCGAGTCGATCGACGGTACACCTTCGGCCGGCTTGTCGGTTACCAGGTTCACCCCGGTGTTGAAGAACGTGAGACCTTCGGTTGCGGCGGGTTTGGTGCCGTCTTTGGCGAAAGCCACGATGGCTTCGATGCCTTTGGATGCCATCAGCAGCGGGTACTGCTGCGAGGTGGCGCCGATCACACCGGATTTTACCGAAGCGATGCCCGGGCAGCCGCCGTCAACCGAAACGATCAGCACGCCGGCTTCCTTGCCCGCAGCTTTCAGCGCCTGATAGGCACCTTCGGCAGCCGGTTCGTTGATGGTGTAAACCACGTTCATGTCGGGATTTTTCGCCAGCAGGTTTTCCACCGCAGTCACGCCGCCTTCGGGGTTGGCACCCGAGGATTCGTGGCCGATGACACGCGCATCGGTTTCCGAACCCATTACCGCCAAGTCCGGCACTTCGATGCCGAAACCGACCAGAAAGCCGGTGTCGCGCAGCACGTCGACCGAGATGTTGTCCTTGTTGATGTCCAGCATGCCGATCTTGGCATTGGCAGCACCATCCGGCCCCAGGGTCGCAGCAGCCCATTTGCCGATCAGGAGCCCGGCCTCGAAGTTGTCGGTGGCAAAGGTCATGTCCTGGGCGTCGGCATCGGCCAGCGGGGTGTCGAGCGAAATGACCAGAATACCGGCTTCCCGCGCGGCTTTCAGCGCCGGGCCAACCGAGTCGTTGGACGGGGTGATCAGGATACCCTTGGCACCACTGGCAACACAGTTCTCAATCGCGGTGATCTGCGGCGCGGCGTCGCCGTCTTTTTCACCGGCATAGGCCTGGAAATCCAGACCGGCAGCGGTGGCTGCCTGTTCTGCGCCCTCTTTCATCTTTACGAAGAAGGGGTTGGTATTGTTCTTGGTGATCAGGCAGGCCAGATCGGCTGCCGAAGCGGAGCCGGCCATCAAGGCCAAGGCAGCAGCGCCCAGAACCAGGGCTTTCTTGAGGTGAGTCACGGTGTAGTCCTCCCGATGTTTACCTGCGGGCCTTGACACGGCCCGCGTTGCCGCAGACGATTCCATCCGCTGTGCGCCGACAGATGAAACCGATTCTCCGCCTTACGTCAAGATTATTAATTCACTCTGATTTATTATTGACAGATTTTTTTCTGTACCCCCAAATCGGGCATCCACAGGCGAAACCGCGTGAGGTTTCGGGGGGGATTCGGGGGGAATTCGTGGCAACCGATCAGGACAGCACCGCCGAGCGGCCTCCGCTTGACAGCGCCATCCTGCGCGGCAGCAACCAAAGCGGCATGCGCGCCCATAACGAGCGGCTGGTGCTGAGCCTGGTGCGGCGCGACGGTGCCCCGGCAAAGTCGGATATTGCCCGGATGACCGGCCTGTCGGCGCAGACGGTTTCGGTGATCGTGCGCGGGTTGGAAGCCGATGGGTTGCTGGTGCGCGGCGAACCGGTGCGCGGCAGGATCGGCCAGCCGTCGGTGCCGATGCGGCTGGCCCCGGATGGCGCGTTTTTCTTTGGGCTCAAGATCGGCAGACGGTCGGTTGATCTGGTGCTGATCGACTTTCTGGGCACCGTCGTCGGCTATCGCCGCCAGACCTATCGCTATCCGGTGCCCGATACCGTGGTGGCCTTTGTCAAAGAGGCGCTGCCCGCCCTGACCCACAGCCTGCCATATCGCCAGCGCAGCCGCATCGGCGGTCTGGGCATCGCCATGCCGTTCCAGTTCTGGAACTGGGCGCAGTATCTTGGCGCACCGCAACAGGAAATGGACCAGTGGTGCAGCCGCGACATTCAGGCAGAGATTGCTGCCCTGTGCGACCTGCCGGTCCATACCCAGAATGATGCCAACGCTGCCTGCGGTGCCGAACTGGTGTTTGGCACCGGCGACAAGCCACAGGATTTCCTGTATTTCTACATCGGGTACTTTGTCGGTGGCGGTCTGGTGCTGAACGGCAGCCTGTATCCCGGCCGCACCGGCAATGCCGGGGCGTTGGGGTCAATGCCGGTGCCAGCGCCCGATGGGACCCAGCGGCAACTGATTTCGGTGGCATCGACCGCATCGCTGGAACGCTATCTGGCCGACGCCGGGGCCAACACCGATCAGCTGTGGGAAAGCCCGGAAAGCTGGGATGTGCCTGCCGACATTCTGCACCGCTGGCTCGATGAGGTGGCGTCTGGTCTGGCCCATGCCATTCTGGCTGCCGCCGCCGTGATCGACTTTGAAGCGGTGCTGGTCGATGGCTGGTTGCCGCAAACCATCCGCGCCGCATTGGTGGAGCGCACCGCTGCCAGGCTGGCAGACCTGGATGCGGCGGGAATCGAACTGCCACAGGTGCGGCAGGGCACCGTGGGTCATCAGGCGCGATCCCTCGGTGCCGCCTCGATCGCTTTGTCGCAGCGCTATCTGATCGACAAGAATGCACTGCTGAAAGACGCCTGAAGGGTCGGCTTTGCGGTCGGCTTTGCGGTCGGCTTTGCGGTCGGGGCCGTTGCCATCGCCGGTGCAACCTGCCAGCATCCGGCCACCCTTGCCGCGATGAAAGCATCATGCCCCCTGCCCCGCCCGATCCGCTGTTTCAGGCGATGCTGTCGCCCTTTGCCCTGTTGATCGTGGTCTGGGTCATTGTTGCCGCAGCCCTGATCCGCTGGCCCGATGCGCCGCGCCGGGTTCGGCGGATGATTGGCCTGGGGCTGGGGTTGGCGATGCTGACGGGTCTGGGGTCACTGGCGCTGGCGCGGCCGTTCCTGACCGAAGGGAGCCTGATCCTTTCCAGCCATTGGCCGTTTGGCGCCGGGCTGGTGCTGGCGCTGGCGGGAGTTGTGCGGCTGATCCTGCAGCCCGCTGGCGGGCAGCGCCGGTGAACCATTGGGTGATTGCCCCGGTGATTGTCCCGATGCTGGTGGCATTGTTCTTGCTGGCGTCAGACCGACCACGACTGCGTTGGCTGGCAATTTTCACCGGCGCTGCGGTGGGAACGGCGCTGGTGGTCTGGCTGTACAGCCGCAGCCGTCTGGAAGGGATGGAACTGTACCAACCCGGTAACATCCTGCCGCCGCTGGGTGTCGTGCTGGTGCTGGACAAGCTGGCGTCGTTGACACTGGGGCTATTGGCGGTACTGCATCTGGTGGCACTGGCGCTGATGTGGAACCGGGGCATTGACCGGCACCGGCCCCTGCTGTTGGTGATGCAGCACCTGGCGCTGGCGGGTACCAGCGGTTCTGTGTTGGCCGGTGATCTGGTCAGCCTGTTTTTGTGCTGGTCTTTGGCACTGGTTGGGTTTGCCGGTTTGGCACCGGGTTTCCGGCTCACGGCATTTGCCGGGATTGGCGCAGGGTTGGTTGCGCTGGCGGTGGCGTCTGGCGGCCCCTTTGTCTTGGCCGACATGGCAGAACAGGGTATCGGCGGGTTCGGATTGGCGTTGCTGGCACTGGTGCTGTGGCTGACAGGATTTTGGGCGATGCTGACCAGCAGCCCCAACGGCACGGCGCTTTGGATGGCGGCAACGGCGATCATCGGGCGATTTTGGACGCTGGTGCCGGTCGGTCCGTGGTTTATATCAATTGCACTCGGTCTGGCGCTTGGCGTCGCCGCCATCCTGACCATTGTCCGACGGCGGCACGGGGCACCGGTGCCGGTGGCGTCTTTGGTCACGGGACTGGTGGGCATACTGGCGCTGTATCTGTTCAGCCAGGGCGCGGTTTGGTCGACCCTTGCCGCGATCAAGCTGATTGTTGTGCTTGCGGTGCTGGCGGTGGTGTTGCCGGTAGCGCTGTTCCTGGCGAATGTGCCGCTGCCGCTGCGGCGCAAAGCGACATTGGTGTTTGGCCTGTGCATTGCCTTGCCCATCGGGTTTGCCGCCGTGATTCCCGGTGCTTTTTCGGCCATTTCTACCAAGCAAATCATTGCTGTGGCCCGGCAGCTACACCAACCTGCGCTATACACCGTTGCAGTCATGGGATTTCCGGACCACCCGATGCTGGCCCCTTGAGCCAGCCTCTGATAGTCCGTCGGGACCTGAAACGGAGCCACAGATGCCGCAGCTTGACCTGACAACCCATTGGGCCGGATACCTGTCGTTGCTGATCTTTGTGGTTGCCTATGTGCTGGTGGTACTGGAAGAAACCACCCACATGCGCAAATCCAAGCCGGTATTGGTGGCGGCGGGTCTGATCTGGATGCTGATCGGGTTGGCCTATCTGGGTGCCGGTCAGTCAGCGGTGGTGCATGACCTGGCGGTCGGGGTGATTGCCGAATATGCCGAACTGTTCCTTTTTCTTCTGGTCGCCATCACCTATGTCAACACGCTGGAGGAACGGCGGCTGTTCGAGGTGTTGCGGGCCAGGCTGGTGGCGCTGGGGCTGAATTTCCGGCAGTTGTTCTGGCTGACCGGGGTCATCGGGTTCTTTCTGTCATCGGTGCTGGATAACCTGACAACGGCGCTGATCATGGGGGCGGTGGTGGTGGCGGTCGGCAAGGGGGCACCGCGGTTTGTGGCTTTGGGCTGCATTTCCATCGTGGTTGCCGCCAACGCCGGTGGCGCCTTTTCGCCGTTTGGCGACATCACGACGCTGATGGTCTGGCAAAAGGGCAAACTGGAGTTTTTCGAGTTTTTCGCGCTGTTCCTGCCATCGGTGGTCAATTGGCTGGTGCCGGCACTGCTGATGCATTTCGCGGTGCCGCTGGGCAAACCCGCAGGGTCAGTGGAACCGGTGGTGGCCAAACCCGGCTCACGCGGAGTGGTGGTGTTGTTTGGCCTGACGATCCTGACGGCGGTGCTGTTCAAGAATTTCCTGCTGCTGCCACCCGCGATGGGGATGATGCTGGGGCTGGGGTATCTGCAGCTTTGGGCCTACTGGCTGCAAGTGCAGGGTCACCGCAACGACGACCAAGACATGGTGCTGGATTCATTTGCCCAGGTGCAGCGGGTCGAATGGGATACGCTGCTGTTCTTCTTTGGCATCATCTTTGCCGTCGGGGGCTTGGGGGTTCTTGGCTATCTGGCGGTGGCGTCAGAGGTTCTGTATGTCGGCCTTGGCCCGACACAAGCCAACATCATCATCGGTGCGGTGTCGGCGGTGGTCGATAATATCCCGCTGATGTTTGCGGTGCTGACGATGGACCCTGCGATGTCGGATGGCCAATGGCTGCTGATCACCCTGACTTGCGGGGTGGGTGGCTCGATGCTGTCGGTCGGATCAGCGGCGGGGGTGGCGCTGATGGGGCAGGCGCGCGGCAGTTACAGCTTTTCCAGCCATCTGAAATGGACCTGGGCGATTGCCATTGGCTATGCGGCCAGTATCGGGGTGCATCTGGTGGTGAATGCCGGGTTGTTCTGACCCGGCCTGAGGGTCAGGGCCTGCGCCGAACGAAGCCAAATGGATTCAGTGGTGCGCGGTCTTTCTTTGCCCGGAATCAAGGGCGAAGCCCGCCGGGCAGCGCCCGACCGCCCCCTCGGGCGGGCGCTTTTGCACCGTCACGGCCTAGAACTTCGGTGGGAGGGGCGGCACCATAAAGCGCCTAGAACTGGCGTGGCTGCGCCCACCCGGCGGTCAGGCGCTGCCCTGTGTCACAGCGGGTAAAAGTGCAGGAGCATCGAGAGCGCTGTTCTGACCCGGCTCAGCCATTCCTGCGCCAACTGCCAAACCATGCCCCAACCCGGCCAAATAACCCGCGCGCCTGATCGCGGGCCGCCACTGCCCGGTCATCGACGGAATCCAGGGTTTCGGCGGCATTGGCCAGCATCGGGTCCACCATGCGTTCGCGAAACTGCAACCACATCCGCCGCGCCATGAAAACCATGAAGGCCAGCAGCAGCAGCAGCACGATGTTCAGCCAGGGGATCAGCCGCACATCCGGCCCTGCCACCGGGGCAATCTTCACCGCATTGGGAAAGGCGGAAAAGAACGGCAGCCGCCAGCCGTAATGGGTGACGGCCACCCATTGCGGTGCCGCCTTGTCGGATTGCAGATTGGCGGCTTCGGCCTGCAGGGTGGAACTGTCCCATTTGAAATAGGGCGGCCAGACCCAGCCGGTATCCTCATTGCGGTAAACCATGACGGTTTTGCCATCAGGATAGACCGCGTCGATAAAACGGATGTCACGGGTGACAGCCGTGGTTTCGGCCCCGGTTCCGGAATCCTCGATCGAATAGAAAATCCAGTTTGCCCCGATCGGCGTCACCTTGTTGTAAGTGTTGATGATCTGCACCACGTCACGCTGTGGCAGGGAGTAATGCAGGAACGCCGCAACGATCAGGATCAGCACGATCCGGATTGCCCATTTGATCTTCGTCCACATGCAAAGCCCCTTTCAGTCCCAATTCACCAGATAGATCGTGGCTGCCATCGCCAGCACCGGCACCACATAGACCAGCCAGATCAACCGCTTGCGCAGACCCTTTTCATACTGGGCCATGCCTTGTTCGATATAGGTGGTTCTGTCGCCTTCGACATCCCCTTCGTCAAAGCGTTTTTCCAGCCGTTCGCGGCGGACAGAGCGGGAATAGACCGAGACGAGGAAATAGACGATGGTCAGCCCGATCAGCCCGAAAAACCCCAGCCGCAACCATCCGAAGATCATCGCCTGACCGCCCCCCCCAAAACTGCCCCCCACGGCCCCACCCGGGCAATCATGTCCTGCGGTGCCGCTGCCGCTTGTGCCTCTGCCACTGGCACCTCCATCCCCGGTTCCGGGCCAAACAGCGCCGCGCGCGCCCCAGCCTTGTCTACCATGTATTCACGGGCCAGGAATTCCGCAACGTAGGTCTGCTTGGCCGGGGGCCAGGCACGGTAGCTTTGATAGAACAGCTCCTTGTGGCAAATGAACATCTGCCGCACATCCAGCGGCGACAGCTCACACAGGAACATGTTGACCAGATCGCGCAAAGGCCCCGGTTTGGCGCGGAGCGCATAGAAATAGGCCGGGTGTTCCGAGGTCATCTTTGGCCAGTCGCCGGACTGTTCGACCCAGCGCAACAAGGCGGCCAACCCCTTGAACTCCTCGGGCACCTCCGGCCCCAGCCGTTGCGCCACCGCCCGCAGATCGCGCCGGGCCTGGCCTGCGTCGGGGCTGACCACCAGCCCCAGCGTCGCTGCCGCATCGACCAGCACAAAATCCATCTTTTGCTGCAATATCGCAGCGGCATCGGCCCCCTTGGCGGTGACAATTGGCTCTGCCAGCCCATTCACCTCCAGAAAATGGGCGATCTGGTTGCGGTTACTCAGGTCCAGCTGGGTCGGCACCGGCAATTCACCGATTTTTTCGCGCGGTGCCACGGAAATCACCGCAGGGGCACTGACCGAACGAAAAATATAGATGCCACCGAAATGCGAGGTCCAGAAATCCGGCTGTTCAAAGCTCGGTTTGCCCAGAGCGACGGGGATCCGCGTCACATCGCCGGTATTTTTGGCCAGCGCGATCATCTCGGCTATCAAAGCCGCATCCCGCCAGCCGTCGGGCTCAGTGCGGAACCTTTCGATCAGCGCGGTCAACTGCCCCGCCTCCGCCACCGCCGCCCCCACAGTATCCGCCTCCACCGTCACGCGGCGATAATCGAGCAGCTTGTCGGGGGTGGAAACCTCATAGACCGAATCCAGCAATTCCCCCGCCACCGCATCACGTGCGGTCAGAGCGAACAACTGCGGCTCATTGTCCTTGATGAACTGGGTGAGGATGCCCCACGAGGTGGAAAATTTCACATTCAGCAACGGCGCGGTTTTTTGGTCGGTGGTCAGCAGGATGAACTGCCGGTTGCAGCCGTTGGGGTTGAGGTAGTGGTCGTCCTTGAGTTCATCGCCGACTTCCGGGGAATAGCCCGACAGGTCGATGTGAAACTCGGTCAGCTTGGTGGTCTTGCCGGTCAGGTGTTTCAGCGCCCGGTTGTAGCGCTCGATCAGGGCGGGGGAGGTGACGGCAATCAGGCCGCCGAACATCAGACCACGGGTGATGAGAAGGTTCATGTAGATGCCTTTCAGAGCCTTGGCCGACCCGCTGCCATCCAGTCCAGCATGGCTTGCAACAGTTCGGGGACCGGCACATCCCCCATGTCATCCATCGAAAACCCGGCCTGGCGCTGCCGTTCGGCATACCATTCCTGAAAATCTTCGTACTCGTTCAGAACCTGTTGTGCCCCGATCTTTTGAAAGCCCTCCATTCCGGCCAGCCAGTTCCTGACCTTTCGGACTGCCAGATCATGCCTGCCTTCATGCGACTCAACATCGACCCCTGCCAAGTCGGAAAGTGCCGCCTGATAGCGGTATTTCTGCTCTTCCAGCACCAGAATCTTCTTGCGATCAAAGGGTGGCCCGCCAAACCGGCGGCATGCGAAATCCATCCCCAACTCAAACGGCATGTTCAGCCGGTAATGTTCGCCACCTTCGCGGGCCTGGCACCGGCTAAGGTCATGGATCGAATATTCCGACGCCGCGATCAGTTCTGAAATCTTGTCGATCCGGGTTTCTCCCGCGTTGCTTCGCTCCAGCGCCAGTCGGGGGCGCAGCCCGAAATGGACCAGGCAGAACAACATTGCCTTCAAAATCGGCGCATATTCCCAATCGAAGGGGCAGTTCACAAAGACGCTTTTGGAATAGCCCGGCTCGACCAAGGTCAGCTATCGGAAGGTGCGACGTCGGGGGCGAACGACTCGCGCTGGCGGATCAGCCCATTTGCGCCATGAATGTACAGCACTCCACGCTGGTTGCGGGCGATTTCGCGCCCGGCCGTGACGGCTTCCATCTGGGTGTCAAACAACCGCGTCGCCCGGTCGGAACCGCTCCGGCGCACAGCCCAGTAACCGTCACGCGGCACAACATGCTGCCCTTTGCCTGCCATGATCCGTCGATCCTTCTTGTATCCTGCCTCTGAACTATAGGGCTTCCCGACCGCAAATTCCAGCCCCCTCACCCCTTCTCGCCATACCGCCGCCGCGCCTCTTCCATCCGCCCCATCTCCCGCACCATGCCGTCAATCGCCGCCTCGTCCGACTTGTCGGCATAGCGGAACTCGCTGTCGGCATAGCGGTTGATCTCCTGCACCACCATCTCCACCGTGATCGGCTGCGCCAGCCCCCGGATCATTGCCAGTTTCTCGTCATACCCCTTGAACAGGAACAGATCCGGCTCCGCCATCCACTCATCGGGCAATTCGAAATCCATCGCCCGCACCTTCACCGCATCGGTGATGTTCTTCACTGCCCGCCCGGTAAAACGCGGGTCGGCGTCCTGGATCGCTTTCAGATAGGTGCCGAGCTTGGCCAGAGTATCCAGCGGCCCCAAGGCCTTTTCCGTCAGTTCCCACACTTTCACCAACCCGGCCTCGGCAGGGCGGGCATGGCGGGCAAAGCTTTCGGCCACCGCGCGTTGCAACTCCTGTGCCGCGTACAATGCATGATCCCCGACAGGAATCGCATGGTTCTTGCCCAGAAGCAGCGCCAGAATGTCGATATAATCCTCTCGGCTCTTTGGCCCGTCGACCAGAAACCGGGCCCCGGCGCGCTGGCGCAGCGCATCGTCGACATTCTCGGGATAGTTGGAAAACATCCCGAACGTGCAGTTGCCGCGCACCACGGTATTGGCGCCGGCAAACGCCTCCATCAGCACCGCCGTGATCTCCTGCTGGCCGGTCGAGGATTGCCGGTCGCCGCGTTTGCCCGCCACCTGATCGATGTCATCCACGGTGCCAAAGCCGATCACGCCCGGGTCCGTCACCGCAGTGATAAACGCCTTGGCATTCTGCGCCGATTTGCCCTGATACGAATCCACACTGTCAATCGACAGATTCTGATAGCGGAACGGATAGCCTGCTTGCCTGCAATAGTCGTTCAGCAACCCCGCCATCATCTGGATCAGCGTGGTTTTACCCGTCCCCGGCTTGCCATCGCCCATGAAGGTGAAGATGAAACCGCCCAGTTCGGCAAACGGGTTCAGCTTGCGGCCAAAGTCATAGGCCATCAGCATCTTGGCCAACCGCATCGCCTGGTATTTGGCGATGTGGTTGCCGATCACCTCGGTCGGTTTCTTGAAGGCCATTGCCAGCACCGACCCCCGCCCGGCGCGCGACGGGGCAAAACCCGAAATCACCAGCTTGTCGGCCTCGACCGCGTAGCTGGCACCGGTAAAGGCCGCCAGACGCGGTGCGGTTTCGGCCCGCTGCGCCACCCGTGCCATCAGCAGTTCGGCAAAAGCCGCCACCGTTGCCGCCAGCCGCACCTCGTCGGTGCCGAAGGCGGCAATGTCCTGATCCAGTTCCCACAGAGCCCCTTGCAGCGCCAGCCCGGCATTGTCGGTCAGCACCTCTTCGACCGACCCCACATCCACGGTTTCGGCCCCGAGATGCGGGGCGAGCAAAAAGGCGGTGGTATTGGCAAACACATGCAGGCAAACCAGCGCCTCTGCGGCCAGCAGTTCGGAAAACTCTGCCCGCCTCGGGTCCGGCAAACGCGATTCCAGATTGGCGCGTTTCAACTCCTTCAACCCGGTGGCGTCGGCAAACTGCGCCCCCATCGCCAGTGCAATCGCCAGGGCGCGGCGCAGCCCCTGCAACAGGCTGGCTTGCAGGGGCGAGACCAGATCAGAGCTGCCCTCGACCCGCTCCACCAGCCGCACCCCACCGGGCCGGGCGGTCGGGCGTGTCACCAACCCCGGCGTGGTGGGGCGGAACCGCGGGCGTGTGCCGATGCCGGGCGAGGCTTCCGTCGCCGCCACCTCGCGCGCCACAGCCAGCCGGGGGGCATGGTCAAACCCGGTCAACAGGGCCAAAGCGGCGGCGTACTGGCCCCGGATCGCCGCCTCACCCAATTCCATCTGGTCTTTCGATCCGTTCATCCCCGCCCCTCCCCGCGCTGCTCCGGGGACCTGCCCCTGCGAAAGCAGGGGTGACCCGGAGCCTCCTGCCCGCCTCAGCGGTAACTCAACACCCGCCCACCCGGGCTGACCACAAACTTCCGCACGCCGTGAAACCCTGGCGGGTTCAGCTCTGCCAGCGCCTGATAGGGCCGCTGCGGCAGGATCAGGCTGCGGTCGGTGCGGGTGGCCCCGGTATCGGCCCCCCGCCCGGCAAAGGGATCGAGGGCAAAGATCTCGCGCTCCACCGTGCCGAACCAGCCGGCGCGTTCCTGTTCCACCCGGTCCGACAGCAGATCCTCAACCGTCCAGGCCAGCGCCCAATCCTCGCCTTCCGGCGCCTTGGCCTGCTCCAGCACCTCGCGGATCGGGCCGGATTGCAGGGTGAAACCGGCGGAATACATCGGGCCGAGGTGAATGCGGCGCAGCCGTTTCGGGTGCAGGTCGGGGAAATCCTTGTCAAAGCCGGTAGCGATGGTCAGCAGCTTCAACCCACCCAGGGATTGCGCCATCAGATGGGCCTGCGCCTCGGGCCAGCGCTGCTGATCCAGCGGCAGCGGCCGGGTGCCGCTGTCCTCCAGGTTCATCAGGTACAGAACCGGCAGGTTCATCCCGCTGTCATAGACCGACCAATGCACCAGATAGTGCCGCCGCGCGTCGGACACATCGCCCTGCCACAACGCATCGGGATCGTTGCGGCCCCAGAACAGCCCACCCGCCGCCAAAGCCTCGTAGTAGAGCCGCTGCGACAGGGCGAATTGCAGTTTTTTCGGCACGGTCAGCGCGCCAACAATCTGGCGCACCATCTCATCTTTCATCTCTGCCGCCTGCGGCATCGACGCCAGATGCCTGGCCGCCTGTTGCGCGTCATTCGCCATCGACATCAGTTCGCCAAACACCGGAAAGCCGCTTTCCACCCGATCAAACGTCAGTCTGGCGGTCAAAGGCCCTTCGGTGCGGCCGGCAAACATGTATTTGTGGGTCAGGGCGTTGAAGGTCTTGCGCAGTGCTTCGACATGGCTGCCGATCAGCCGCGCCTCAGTGCGGGTCAGCACCTGATCAACAGTCAGTTCCGCCGCCACCTCGGCCAGATGGGCGGTGATGCGGTCGAACTTGGCGAAATAGCGCCGGACCAGGGCGGCGTCGCTCAGTTCGGCATGGTCGTGGGTCAGGTCGGTTTCAACCACGCTTTACCCTCAGCAAGGCGGCGAGGTCGGCCCGCAGAACCCGCAACCGGTCACGCACGATCACCAGTCCGGCGCTGCGCTTCAGGGTCGCGAGCCGGCTGCCAAACGGCCCCTGCAACGCGGCGATACCCAAAAAAGCCGGCAGGAAGAACCGCACCACAAACCACAGCAATACGACCGCCGACGGCACCAGAACGAACCAGGGGCCGAGGTTGGCAGGGTCGCGGGCCGCGACTCCACCGATACCGCTGAGCAGACTGCCCAGGACCAGGAACACCGGCACCGCTATGAGGAAAACCGCGGCCATGCCCACAAAAACCGCAGCCGCGCCGCCGAGCCAGGTCCCGCGCCGAGTTTCCCCCTCATGGGATGAGTCTTTTTCCGGCATCCCCTACTCCCCATACAAGGCCTTGTCATGCTTCTCGACAATCGCCGCGAACCGGCGGGCAAACCGCTCATCCGCCTTGGCTTTCTGCTCCAGCACCTTGGCGGCAAACACCATGTTCTCCTCATGGCTTTCCAGCATGTCAGCCATGCGGTCATTGGTGGCGGAACCAATCGCCGCCATCGCCGCCTGCGCCTCCTTGTCCGTCTCGACCCCGATTTCGTTGATGCGGTGCGCCACTTCCTGCTGCTGCGCGGTTTTCAGCGATTTGGTCAGGGCGTCATACAGCACCACCCGCTGCTTGGTGTCGGTTTGCAGCTTGTTGATCAGCACCATCTGGGTCGCCGCCTGATTTTGCAACGAATCCACCCAGGTCTTGCCCGCCTCGATATAGCGCTCCAGCGTCTGCGATTTCGCCAGATGCACTTGTTCCGACTGCACCTTTTCGTTGTACGCGGCGTTCAGCGCCGCCAGTTCGCTTTCCAGCTTGGTGCGGGCGGCGGCGTCCTGTTCCACCCCGATCCGGTTTTCCAGCTCGATGATCTTCGGGTCCATCGCCAGCACCTCGGCGCGCAACGCTTCCAACGTGCCAACGGCCCCCTCGCGGTCGGTCAGGGTTTCGATCAGATTGGCTTCGACCTTGACCTTCTGCTCGTTGAGCATATCCAACTGGCCCTGCAGCAGCCGCACGATCACATCGCTCTTGCCGATCAGGTCCTGCAACTTGTCATCGACCGAGGCGGTGCGCAGCCGCTCCTGCCGCATCGATTCCGACTTGCCCGAAGAAAAGATGCCGACAAAGCTTTCCATCCCGGTTTTCGACCGCATTTCGTCGAAATCCCTGGAAAAGCCGGATGTCACATCGTCCAGCCCCATGATCAGCTCAGCGATGTTGGCGTTCATCAGGTCGGAATGTTTCTGCACATCGGCCAGGGTGGCGTTTTCGATGTCGATCGCGGTTTCCCCCGCCGCCAGCTTGGCCCGCGCCGCCTCGATCTTGCCGGTGATGGCGCTGATCTTGGTCTGGGCCTCGGCGACCTGTTTCTGGCTTTCGGCAATCTGGGCGTTGAAATCAGCCATCGTGGCCTCCTCGGGTAATGGGATGCTATAGGTAGGGAAGTTATGGCAAATTACATCCCTGCCGTCACCCGGTTTCGAACTGGCCAAAAGCCGCAGGCGCAGCCTGAATTTTCGGAGAAAATTCGTGGGCCGGGATCACACCGCGATATTGTCGATCAGCCGCACCCCATCGAGCCAGACCGCCGCCAGCAGCCGTGCCGGCCGGTCCGGCGTCGACAACGGTTCCAATGTATCGGCGGAACACAGGGCGATGTAATCCACCGCCGAAAACCCGGCAGCCAGCACAGCGGCTTTGACCCGTTCCCGTGCCACCTCTGCCGGGGTTCCGCCCCGCATCGCCGCCACCGCACCTTGCATCGCGGCAAAAAGCGCCGGGGCCTTGGCTCGCGCCCCCACCCCAAGCCGCGCATTGCGCGATGACAGTGCCAGCCCGTCCGGGTCGCGCAGGGTCGGGCAGCCCACCACCTCGATGGCCAGGTTCAGATCGCGCGCCATCCGGCGCACCACCAGCAGTTGCTGATAATCCTTTTCGCCGAACAGGGCGCAATCGGCCGCGGTCATGGTAAACAGCTTGCAGACCACGGTGGCGACGCCCTCGAAATGGCCGGGGCGAAAGCTGCCATCCAGCCCGGCGCTGATGCCCGACACGGTGACCGTGGTGGCGAAACCGTCGGGATAAACCTCGGCCACTTCAGGGACAAAGATCAGATCGACCCCCAGCGGGCCAAGCAGTCTGGCATCGGCCTGTTCAGTCCGGGGATATCTTGCCAGATCCTCGGGATTGTTGAACTGTCTGGGGTTGACGAAGATGCTGACAATCACCCGGTCCGCCGCAGCCTTGGCCGCCGCCACCAGGCTCAGATGCCCGGCATGCAAGGCCCCCATGGTTGGCACCAGTGCCACCCGCTGCCCGCCCCGGTGCCAGCCAGCCACAATCCGGCGCAGTTCTGCCAGGGACCGGATGATCTCGGTCACGATTTCGGCTTTGGGGCCGGTGCCACATCGGCGAACAGATGCTCCGGGCCGGGAAAGCTGCGCGACCGCACTTCCGCCGCATAGGCAGCCACCGCTGCCTCTGCCGCCAAACCCAGTTCCGCATAGCGTTTGACGAATTTCGGGCGAAAGGCGGTGAACTGGCCCAACAGATCGTCGGTCACCAATATCTGCCCGTCGCAGCGCCCTGACGCGCCGATGCCGATGGTGGGTATCACCACGGCTTGGGTGATCGCCTGTGCCAGACTGTCGGGGATCTTTTCCAGCACCACGGCAAAGGCCCCGGCGTCGGCGACGGCGCGGGCATCCGCCATCACCCGGGCGGCGTCATCCGCCCGCCCCTGCACCTTGTAGCCGCCCAGCACATGCACCGCCTGCGGCGTCAGGCCCACATGCGCCATCACCGGCACCGAGCGTTCGACCAGAAACCGGATGGTCGGGGCCATCGTCACCCCGCCTTCCAGCTTGACCGCCGCTGCCCCGGTTTCCGCCATCAGCCGCGCGGCACTGGCAAAGGCCTGCTCCGGCCCCGCCTCATAGCTGCCGAACGGCAGGTCAATCACCAGCGTGCTGGAGGTGATGCCGCGCGCCACAGCGCGGCCATGCATCACCATCATCTCCATCGTCACCCCGATGGTGGATGGCAGGCCGTGCAGCACCATCCCCACCGAATCCCCGACCAGCACCAGATCGCAATGCGGATCGACCAACCGGGCCTGCGGTGTGGTATAGGCGGTCAGACAAACGATGGGTTCTCCGCCCTTGCGGGCCCTGACATCGGCGGGGGACGGCGGCAGACTGGGGGCAGAGGCGCTCATATTCGGGTCTCCCGCTGGTTTGGCCCTGTGTAACGCTGTCTGGTGGCGAATTCCAGCAGGGCAAATGCGCGGCAGCCATGGGTTACGGGCCCCACGCGGGCTTGACCGGCGCGGGGTCGCGGTGCTTGGCTTGGCCAGATAAACGGAGGCCGATCATGACCGAACCATTGTTTCAGCGCCTGCAACAAGCCGGTGTCACACCACAGGTGTCCCGGCCGGATCCGGCCAAGCTGCTGTCCGGCGACCCGGTCCACACCACCTGGAACCTGGAGGAGTGCAACGGGCTTTATTGCGGCATCTGGCAATCCACACCGGGGGCTTGGCCAGGGCAATCGGGTGAAGCAAGGGGGTGACAAACGTCTGAAGTGGTGAATCAGTGACTTTCCATGTTGTTTGGCATGGAGGGTTGCGATGGAGACTTC
>JAYTDA010000439.1:0-10528 GCA_043736155.1 Paracoccaceae bacterium
GAAGTCTCCATCGCAACCCTCCATGCCAAACAACATGGAAAGTCACTGATTCACCACTTCAGACGTTTGTCACCCCCATGCTTCACCCGATTGCCCTGGGAACCGCCCCGGTTCCGGTTGGCATCGCGCCAATCGGAGCTTATCTTGCATCGGCAGACCGGGATTTCGGGATTGGCCGCTGGCGGTTTGCCCGGGGCCTTTCAGGTCGAACCGGTGCCGCGTTGAGAAAGGATTGATCGATGTCGAAACTGCTGGCAATCGCCGTTCTGGCCTTTGGCCTTGGCGCAGCCGGATTTGCAACCGGCAGCGCCGAGGCGCAAAGCGTTCCAGTTACCCCAAAGGCCAGCCTGGTGGATCCGGCGGATAGCCTGTTCGAGGCGTTGCTGCTGGATGACATGGTCAGCGTTCTGCGCCGTGAAGGGTTGGACTACGGTGTGACATTGCAGCGAGATCTGTTCCCCGAAAGCG
The DNA here is from genome assembly GCA_043736155.1 of Paracoccaceae bacterium. Lineage (GTDB taxonomy): Bacteria > Pseudomonadota > Alphaproteobacteria > Rhodobacterales > Rhodobacteraceae > JANNRR01. The sequence goes on from JAYTDA010000439.1 coordinate 469, forward strand.
GAACCGGATGGCAGGGGCAGGTGTCGGTCATCTATGACCAGACCCGGTTGGCGGCCGAATTCAAGGGCAATCTGCGCAAGGAAGTGCCGGCAGAATATCTGGATGACCTGCTGGATTTCTTTACCTCCGAGCTTGGCCGTCAGGTGACGCAGCTGGAGCTTTCGGCCCGCGAGGCACTGCTCGATGATGCGCTGGAACAGGCCGCTGACGAAATGCGGGACGACATGGTTGCGGATCATCCGCCCCGGCTGGACCAGTTGCAGCGGTTCATCGAGGTGAATGACCTGACAGAGGCCAATGTCGCCTCTGCCCTCAACGCCAATCTGGCGTTCTATCAGGGATTGAACCGGGGCGGCGGCTTTCCCGCACCGCTGAGCGAAGCGGATATCCTGCGCGATGTCTGGACCCAGGAACCGGCGATCCGCAAGGAGACCGGCCAATGGCTGCTGAGCTTTCTGGGGCTGGCCTACCAGCCGTTGTCCGATGCCGATCTGGAGGCCTATATCGTTTTTTCCGAAACTCCCGCCGGGCAGTTGCTGAACCGGGCCCAGTTTGCCGCCTTTGATGCGCTGTTTGCCGATGTGTCGCAGCGGTTGGGGCTGGCTGCTGCGGGGCACATAGCGGGTGAGGATTTGTAGCGCCGGAATTCTGCGCCAGAGCCCGGGGCGGGTGCTTGACTTGGGGGCCGCTTTCCCGGATAAGCCCGCATCCCGGCAGGTGGCAACGCCCGCCGGGTTTTGGTTCAATTTCACCCCGACCGGGGTGCGCTGTCCGAGGCGCTACGGCACAACTCCTGAAATCAGGGGCCACAGGACGCGGTGAGATGGAAGGAACGACCGATGTTCGCGGTTCTGAAAACTGGCGGCAAACAGTACAAGGTTTCCAGCGGCGATGTGCTGCGGGTGGAACTGCTGGATGCCGCTGCTGGAGACACCCTCCAGTTCAATGACATTCTGATGCTTGGCGGCGACCAGACTACCCTCGGTTCGCCGCTGGTGGCCGGTGCTGCGGTTCAGGCCGAAGTGATCGACAATATCAAGGCCGACAAGGTGATCCACTTTGTCAAACGCCGCCGCAAACATTCGTCGCAGCGCACCAAGGGCCACCGCCAGAAGCTGACGCTGGTGCGGGTCACCGAGATCCTCGCCTCGGGCGCCGAAAAGTCCGGCGTCAAAGCCGCCATCGGCACCCATGCCGCCCGTGTCGCTGCCCACAACACCGCCCCTGCGGCGGCTGCCGAGCCGGTTGTCGCCGAGAAACCCAAGCGCGCGCCCCGCAAGGCAGCCGCCGCCCCGGCCAAGGAGTAACAGCATGGCACACAAGAAAGCAGGCGGTTCATCCCGCAACGGCCGCGACTCCGCCGGGCGCCGGCTTGGCGTCAAGCTTTATGGTGGTCAGGTTGCGATTCCCGGCAACATCATCGTACGCCAACGCGGCACCACCTGGTTCCCGGGGCAGGGCGTCGGCATGGGCACCGATCACACGATCTTTGCCGTGGTCACTGGCCATGTGACCTTCAAGAAAGGTCTGAAGGGTCGCACCTTCATTTCGGTTCTGCCGGTGGCGGAGGCCGCAGAATAAGCCGAACCTGTACGGATTGAGTAACGGGGACCGGCAAACCAGCCGGTCCCCGTTTTCATTTTTAACCTTTCGGCCCCATGTTGGCACCCAGATGTCATATTCACGACATGGAGATGAAGGACATACCGCCCCTACAACCGCTTGCCTTCACCGGCTGGCGATCCCAGATTAACCGGGGCAGCGGCCCCGCTTCGTGACTTTCAAGGAGGAAAGCCATGAAAATAGATGCGATCGAAGGTCAGGCCGTGATTCTGGCAGAGCGTTTCCTGTTGCGCCCGCTGCGGCAGTCCGATGTCGGGCTGCTGGAGATGTACATGGCGGACAGGCGCGTGGCCGAAGCCACCCGTGCCATCCCGCATCCCCTGCCCCCCGGCACCACCGAGGCCTTCATTGCCCGGTCGCTGCACCCGAAGCGGGTCGATGATATCTGGGCACTGGATGGCTCTGCCCATGGTTTGGCCGCAGTGCTGGGGCTGGTGTTGCTGACCCGGATGGATCAGGTCAACCCGGCGCGCCGCCAGTCGGAAATTTCCTATTGGGTGGCACCGGCGTTCTGGAACACCGGTTTCGCGTCTGAAGCCGTGCGGGCGCTGGTGCAGGCCAACCCGCATGACGCCTGCACCCACTTTGCCGAGGTGTTTCAGGACAACCCGGCGTCGGCGCGGGTGCTGACCAACGGCGGTTTCCAGTATCTGGGCGATGCCGAGGCGTTTTCGGTGGCGCGCGGCGTCACCGTGCCAACCTGGACCTATATCCGCAAGCAGGGCTGACCCCATGGACCATTCCGAAATGTCAGCCGTGCTTGCCACGGACCGCCTGCTGCTGCGCCCTTTGCGGGCCAGCGATGCACCCGCCATTGCCGAAGGGATCGGCGATTGGGAGGTGGCGCGCTGGCTGCCCCGGCTACCCTGGCCCTATGCGGTGAAAGATGCTGAAGACTTCATGCGGGATCCGGTTTCGATTGGCGCCTGGCTGATTGAGATAGCGGGCGAAGTCGCCGGTATGGTGCATATTGGTGTCACCGGCGAGCTTGGTTACTGGCTGGCGCGCGCCTTTCATGGCCATGGCTACATGACCGAAGCTGCCGGAGCGCTGGTAGCACAACATTTCGCGTTTGGCGGCGGCGATCTGATTTCCGGCTATCTGCTGGGCAATGGACCTTCGTGCAACGTGCTGACCAAGCTGGGGTTTTCCAACACCCATATCGAGCGCAAACCCTCGCGGCCGCTGAACGCCGAAGTGGATGTTCAGCGCATGGTGCTGACGGCGTCGGACTGGGCCGCGCGCCACCCGCTGGTGATCGACACCGCGCGGTTGCGGCTGCGACCCTTTACCCATGCTGATGTCGCAGCGTTGTCTGCCATGGGTGTGCCCGAAGTGGCACGGATGATGACCAGCATCGGCGCGCCGTGGCCGGTGGCCGATGTGCTGAACTGGATTGGCAAAGGCCGATGGCGCGGTTGCCCCGGTTTCCGGCTGGCGCTTTGCCTCAAGGATGGCACCCTGATCGGCGGTGTCGGTCTTGGCGGTGAACCGATGACCTGCGCCTATTTCCTCGGACCCGCCGATTGGGGCAAAGGCTACGCCACCGAAGCGATGCGCGGCCTTCTGGCCGATGCCTTTACCCGGTTCGGGCTGGACGAGATCACTGCCGATGCCTTTGACGATAATCCCGCCTCACAGGCGGTTTTGCGCAAACTGGGGTTCACGCCGTTCGGTTCGCAGATGGGATCATCCAAGGCAAGGCTTGAGCCTGCGCCCATTACACTCTATCGCCTGACAAAAGCAGCGTTCAAGGCGGCAAATCCATGAAGTTCCTCGACCTGACCCGCGTCTATATCCGCTCTGGCGGCGGCGGTGGCGGGGCTGTCAGTTTTCGCCGCGACAAGAATGTGGAATATGGCGGGCCTGACGGTGGCGATGGCGGCAATGGCGGGTCGGTCTGGGCCGAGGCGGTGGTGGGGCTGAACACCCTGATCGATTTCCGCTATCAGCAGCATTTCTTTGCCAAATCGGGGATTCCCGGCATGGGCAAGCTGCGCACCGGGGCATCCGGCGATGATATCGTGCTGAAAGTGCCGGTCGGCACCGAGATACTGGACGGCGATCAGGAAACCATATTGGCCGATCTGGTGACACCGGGGCAAAAGGTACTGCTGGCCCGGGGTGGCAACGGCGGTTTTGGCAACCATTATTTCAAAAGCTCGACCAATCAGGCCCCGCGCCGCGCCAATCCGGGGCAAGAGGGGGTGGAGCGCGAGATCTGGCTGCGGCTGAAGCTGATCGCGGATGCCGGGTTGCTGGGGCTGCCCAATGCCGGCAAATCGACCTTTTTGGCCGCCACCTCGAACGCCCGGCCCAAGATCGCTGATTATCCCTTTACCACTCTGGTGCCCAATCTGGGCGTCGTCGGCATCGACGGCAAGGAATTCGTGATGGCCGACATCCCCGGCCTGATCAAGGGTGCCAGCGAAGGGCGCGGTTTGGGCGACCAGTTTCTGGCGCATGTCGAACGCTGTTCGGTGCTGTTGCATCTGGTTGATGGCACCTCCGGCACCGTGACCAAGGACTACCGCACCATCATCGGCGAGCTGGAGGCCTATGCTGCCGACCTCGCGCAAAAGCCCCGGATCACCGCGTTGAACAAGATCGACGCGCTGGATACCAAGACGCTGACCGCGCGGCGCAAGGCGCTGGAAAAGGCGGTGGGCGGCCCGGTGTTCCTGATCTCCGGCGTCTCCGGCAAAGGTCTGCCCGAGGTGCTGCGCGCCCTGATCGCCACCATCAAGGGCGAGGTGCCCGCCGTGCCGGACGATGCACCATGGCAGCCCTGATCCCCTCGGTTCTCAATGCCCGTCGTCTGGTGGTGAAAATCGGCTCTGCCCTCTTGGTCGAAGGGCGCAGCGGGCGGCTGCGTGACGGCTGGCTGCGGGCTTTGGCCGAGGATGTGGCGGCCATCAAGGCACGCGGGGCGGATGTAGTGCTGGTATCCTCCGGTGCCATCGCGCTGGGGCGCGGCGTGCTGGCGTTGCCGCACGGCGATCTGGCGCTGGAACAAAGCCAGGCGGCGGCGGCGGTCGGGCAGATCCGCCTCGCCCGCGCCTATGAGGAATATCTGGCCCCGCATGGCATCACCACGGCGCAGGTGCTGGTGACGCTGGAAGATACCAAGGACCGCCGCCGCTACCTCAATTCCCGCGCCACGCTGGAAACCCTGCTGGGGCTGGGGGTGGTGCCGATCGTCAATGAGAATGATACCGTCGCCACCGATGAGATTCGCTATGGCGACAATGACCGGCTGGCAGCACAGATCGCCGTCACCATCGGGGCCGATCAACTGGTACTGCTGTCCGATGTCGATGGCTTCTATTCCGCCAATCCGAAACAGGATGCGACGGCGCAACGGTTCGATCTGGTCGAAGCCATTACCCCCGGGATCGAGGCGATGGCGGGCGACCCGGTGTCCGGCCTGTCCAAGGGCGGGATGAAGACCAAACTGATGGCCGCCAAGATCGCCACCGTCGGTGGCTGTGCGATGGCGATCACCGAAGGCTCGGTCCTGCGCCCGTTGCAGGCGTTGGCGGATGGTGCCAAGGCCACCTGGTTTCTCGGGCAGGGTGACCCGCAGGCAGCGCGCAAACGCTGGATCGCGGCGATGAAAACCCGGGGTGATCTGCATGTCGATGCCGGGGCGGCGCGGGCGCTGGGGCAGGGCAAGTCGCTGCTGCCTGCCGGTGTCACCGCCATTTCCGGCAGTTTCGGTCGTGGCGAACCGGTGGCGATCCTTGGCCCCGGTGGAGCCAAACTGGGGCTGGGGCTGGTGCGCTATACCGCAGGTGAGGCACAGGCGATCAAGGGGCGGCAATCGGGCGACATCGCCGCCATCCTGGGCTATGCTGGCCGCGCCGCACTGATCCACCGCGATGATATGGTGCTAGAGCGATAGGGGGCCAAGATGGATAGTGCAGTCAACATCACCGACCTGATGCGCGCCATGGGCGAAGCGGCCCGCGCTGCGGCGCAGGACCTGGCCTTTGCCTCCTCCGAACGCAAACATGCAGCACTGATCGGGGCTGCCGAGGCGATGTGGAACCGGCGGCAGGCGATCCTCGACGCCAACTCCATGGATATGGCCTATGGCGTGGAAAAAGGCCTGTCACCCGCGATGCTCGACCGGCTGATGCTGGATGAGCGGCGGGTGCGGGCCATGGTTGATGGGGTGCGCGCGATTGCCGAACAGCCCGACCCGGTGGGGCAGGTGATGGCGGAATGGACCCAGCCGAGCGGTCTGCATATCCGCCGGGTCCGCACGCCGCTTGGCGTGATCGGGGTGATCTATGAAAGCCGCCCCAATGTCACCGCCGATGCCGGGGCTTTGTGCCTGAAGGCGGGCAATGCGGTGATCCTGCGCGGCGGATCGGAAAGCTTTCATTCCTCGGGCGAAATTCATCGGTGTCTGGTGGCGGGACTGCAGCAGGCCCATCTGCCCGAAGCCGCGATTCAGCTGGTGCCAACCCGTGACCGCGCTGCGGTGTCGGCGATGCTGGGGATGGTGGGGCTGATCGATGTGGTGGTGCCGCGCGGCGGCAAGGGGCTGGTGGCGCTGGTGCAGGCCGAAGCGCGGGTGCCGGTGTTCGCCCATCTGGAAGGCATCTGCCACGTTTATGTCGACCGCGACGCCGATGTGGAAATGGCGCGCGCCGTGGTGCTGAACGCCAAGACCCGGCGCACCGGCATCTGTGGCGCCGCCGAATGCCTGCTGATCGACTGGCAGTTCTTTACCAAACATGGTGCGCCAATGATCGCCGATCTGCTGGCGGCAGGGGTGGAGGTGCGGGCCGAGGGCGAACTGGCGAAGATACCGGGCACCGTCAAGGCCGCACCCGACGATTTCGGCCGCGAGTTTCTCGACAAGATCATCGCGGCAAAGCTGGTCGACGGTGTCGATCAGGCGATCGCGCATATCCGCCGCTTTGGCAGCCAGCATACCGAGGCGATCCTGACCGGAAATGACGCCACCGCCGAGCGGTTCTTTACCCGGCTCGACAGCGCCATCCTGATGCGCAACGCCTCGACCCAGTTCGCCGATGGCGGCGAGTTCGGCATGGGCGGCGAGATCGGCATCGCCACCGGCAAGGTCCATGCGCGCGGGCCGGTGGGGGCGGAACAACTGACCAGTTTCAAGTATCTGGTGACGGGCAACGGGACGGTGCGGGGGTGACCAGGCGCGAATTTTCTACGAAAATTCAGATTTTTCGCTGAAAAATCGTCACCATCCCCTGCCGGGTCAGGTTCTGGTCTGTGGGTCCGGTTCAAAACTCCATCACGATATCCACCGCAGACATCTCCAGCGCCAGCTTGCGCTGCTGGTCATCCAGCAATTGCACCAACAGGGCAAACTGCACCTGCGCCGAGGACAGATCGGGCAGGATCGCCATCTGCTTGAGTGCGCCCCACAAGGCGGGGTCAACCTTCAGCTTGGCCGCCGCCGCCTTGATCCGCCATGTCGATCCGTCGCGGGCAAAGCTGATCTTGCCGCCATAGGGCATCGCCGCTTCCAGGCACTGCATCGCCAGAAACGCCAGCTTTACCTCGATGCGGGGCACATCGCCTGCGATGGTCCAGGCGAAATTCAGGCGGCTGCCCTGGGTCACATCACCCAGCACCGATACCACTTCGGGGCGTCCGATCCGCTGTTCGGCGCTGGCGATGCCATAGGCGACCCGGAAAAACAGGATGCGGGCATTGGCGTTGGCCACGCTTTCGGCAATCAGCGCCACTTCGGGGCTTGCCGCAGCACCGCTCATTTGCAACAATTCCACGCCATTGGCGATGGCACCCAGCGGGCTGATCAGATCGTGGCAGATGCGTGATCCCAGCAGCGCGCTCAGCACCGGATCATCCGGCATGGCGGGTGCCATGGTAGTGGCGGGCTGAAAAAGGGGCAGAGATGCCGGGGCTGAATGACATGCTGGAACCGGGGATGCTGGTCCGCCATCCGGGCGAACCCGAATGGGGCATCGGGCAGGTGCAATCCAACATCGCCGGGCGGATCACGGTGAATTTCGAACACTGTGGCAAGGTGGTCATTGAAGGGTCCCGTGTGGTTCTGACGGCGATCTTCGAGCGGTAAACCCGGAATATCGGGACGGCAGGCGGATTTATCCTGCTTAACACAACCAAGGGGTGTGTCAAATGCTGCCGGATTCCGACCTGTCTGCCACCGACCGCGACAGGAGTGGATTGCATTGCCCCGGTCTGCACCCTAGAAGGCAGGCGACGTGCCAGCCTTGATGGAAATCACCGGAGCCTGCCCTGATGATGCAGCACCTTCCCTGCGTGCGATGACCCGCTGCCATGATTTCTGACACCCAGCCGTTCATATTGCGCCTGGCCCGTGACGCTGCCGACATGCGTGCGGCGCAACGTCTGCGCTACGAGGTGTTTGTCGAAGAACTCGGCGGCAACGGTGCCCTGGTTGACCATGCCCTGCGGCTGGAACGGGATGCGTTCGATCCCTATTTCGATCATCTGATCCTGGTCGACCCGTCGATCGATCCGGCGACCGAGCGGCATGTCGGCGGCGTGTACCGGCTGATGACATCGGAACGCGCCGCTCAGGCCGGGCGGTTCTATTCCGAAACCGAATATGACCTGTCGCGGCTGAAAGGGTCTGGCCGGCGGTTGCTGGAACTGGGCCGGTCCTGTGTCCGCGCCAGCCTGCGCGGCGGCACTGCGATGTTCCATTTGTGGAACGGTCTGGCGGATTATGTGCTGGAACGCGAGATCGAGGTTCTGTTCGGTGTCGCCTCGTTCCACGGTACCGATACCGCAGCGTTGAAAATGCCGCTGGCCTACCTGCATCACCACCATCTGGCCCCGGAAAACCTGCGCGCCCGCGCCATTGGCCCGCATACGCAGCGGATGGATCTGGTGCCAAAAGATCAGATCGACCGGGTTGCCGCCATGGCTGCAACCCCGGCGCTGATCAAATCCTATCTGCGGCTTGGCGGATTTGTCGGCGAAGACGCTTACCTCGACCATGAATTCAACACGACCGATGTCTGTCTGATGATGGATACCGCCAAGATGTCGGCCAAGCACCGCGCCTTTTATACCCGCAAGCTGGATGCGCGGTCGTAACATGGGCGGCACCCCGGCATGACACCCACCTGGCGCTCTGATCATCCGCCACCGGTGACAAGGATCGGGCCACTGGGCTGGGGGCTGGTGGCACTGCGCGGTGGCGCGGTGCTGATGGTGATGCTGGCGGGGTTGCTGGCGCTGGCGCTGGCGCGGGCGGTGGAAGCCCTGACCCGCAACCGGGCGCTGTCACCCCATGTCCCCCGCATCGTGTGCCGCCTGTCGCTGCGGCTGGTCGGCATTCGGCTGGAGCGGTCAGGCCGGTTTGATCCGGCGGCACGGGTGATGGTGGCCAATCATGCCTCCTGGCTGGATATTCTGGTGCTGAACGCCGTTGCCCCGATGACGTTCGTGTCAAAGTCCGAAGTGGCGGGCTGGGCCGGGATCGGTCCTCTGGCCCGCGCCGCCGGTACCTTGTTCATCGCCCGGGACCGCAAACAGGCCCGGCATCAGGAAGCGGTGATCCGCCACAGGCTGGCCGGGGGGCAGCGCCTGACCCTGTTCCCCGAGGGCACCAGCACCGACGGGTTGCGGGTGCTGGCGTTCAAACCGACGCTGTTTGCGGCGCTGTTTGCCGCTGGACGCCACACGATGGTGCAACCGGTTTCGATCCGCTATCTGCCGCCCTTGGGTGTTGACCCCCGGTTCTATGGCTGGTGGGGGGCGATGGATTTCGGGCCGCATGCGCTGGCGGTGCTGGCGCAGACCCGGCGCGGGACAGTCAAGGTTGTCCTGTCACCGGTGCTGGACAGCAGCGATTTTACCGACCGCAAGGCGCTGGCGCTGGCCTGTGAACAGGCAGTGCGGCAGGGGCATGAACAGGCCGCAAGTTAGGCAGGCTTGGCCAACCAATCATTCCAGCCGGGCCGGAAACCCCGCTGCCCGCAGGTCGGTTTGCAGCGCATCTTCCAGCAGTTTCACGATCTGGGTCGATTGCGCCTGGCCGCCATAGACCGATTTGCCTTTGACAAAGGTTTGCAAGGTCTGCCCCGCCAGATCCAGCGGCACCCCGAATTCGCGGCCAAATCCCATGGCAAAACCGAGGTCCTTCAGCGCCAGATCCATGGTAAAGGCAATGTCATAGCTGCCGTTCAGGATCAGTTGTCCCTCGGTTTCATGCACAAAACTGCTGCCCGACGAAGCCGATATGGCGCGCCAGGCCTGCCCCAGATCAAGCCCGCCGCGCTTGGCCAGCATCAGCGCCTCGCCATCCGCCACCAGATGGATGAACGCCAGCATGTTGGTGATGACCTTGATCACCGCTGCGGAGCCGAGTGGCCCAATGTGAAACACCTGAGTGCCCATCGCCCGGATCGCCGGTTCATGCAGGGCGAAC